>NZ_JAZGZU010000007.1:0-212427 GCF_036347315.1 Flavobacterium sp. C4GT6 | reverse complement strand
TTAAGCATAAACGATGGCTTTAGCTTTACATTTTCCGATAACTGGAATACATAACCTCCCGTTAGGAAGTAGTGTTGTACCTCTGATCCGAACTGTTGGGTAGTTGAATCAAAATCAAGGTGTTTGCTGTTCAGCATGTTCGGTACCGAAAAAGCAAGGTAGTACTTCTGGGTATAGTAGAAGAATCCTGCACCTACATTGAAATAGGTATTGTTTACGTTTTCACTGAAAGCAGGGTCTCCGGGTGTAGGAACGTTACCGTTACCAATCTCACTGAAAAGACCTACATCATGGAAGGTAGTACCCGCCTTAAGGCCTAAGGCTAAACGGTGTTCTCCGCCCAAATTAAGAGTATAGGAAAAGTCGGCGTACACGTTGGTTTCTTTTACAGGACCGATCTCATCATTGATTACCGATAGTCCCAAACCTACATTCTTGCCCACCGGGCTGCTGCCCGAAAAGGTCGCCGTGGTTGGCGCATCCTCTATGTCAACCCACTGTTTGCGGTATAACAGCCCAAAGGATAAGTTCTCCTTTGAACCCGCATAGGCAGGGTTGATCACGTTCATGTTATACATGTACTGCGTATAGTGCGGATCCTGCTGGGCAGAAACATCTGCCAGACCGCACAGCGCAACTAGCGCCGCAAGGTATATTTTCTTCATGTGTGTGTTTTCTTTATTGTTAGGCAAAAGCAAGAGCCGGGGAACCCTGAAAAGGGTTCCGCAGCCTGTTTGCCTTAAAATTTATTCTTAGTTCTCCTCTCTGTTAATGTAAACCCATCCGGTTTTACTATCTCCATTTTCCAATTCAATAGAGTAATAGTAAGTACCTGTTGGAAGTTCATTACCTTTTTTGTCTTGGCCATACCATTCGTTAGTATAAGCTCCCTGACTATAAACCTCTTTACCATAACGGTTAAAGATGCCTATTTTAACAACTCCAAACCCTGTAAGGTCAAAGTTGTCATTCTTAGTATCACCGTTTGGAGAGATACCTTTAGGAATCATACAGGCAACATTATCAACAGTAAGCTCAAAAGATGAAGAACAGATATCACCTCCAACCGGTGTTACAGTTACGGTGTAAACACCAATCTCTGTAGCTGTAGCGGTTAAGCCGGTACCAATAGTAGCACCTCCGGCATTAGTCCAGTCAATATTAACAGTATCTTCTGTATAGTTTGCATCAAGAGCTACTTCAAGCATGTAGGTTCCGCCTTCACAACCTTGGTTAACACTAATAATTGGTGTTGGAACAATACTAACCTCAAAACTTGTCTCATCTGTACAGTTTGTAGGTGCAGTAGCAGATTCTGCATATATATATATCATCTGAGAAGTAGTAATTTGATCACCCGCAAGTAACATATCACCTGTTCCGCCAGTACCAGTATAATAATTATTATTAGCACTTAATTCAGGAAGAACATACATATCACATGAAGTTACATTTTCCATTACATCTGCAACCGGAACAGGAGTTACAGTTACATATACTGACTGAGTAGCCTCACAACCTGAGTTGTTTATAGTTACCTCATAAGAACCTTCTCCGGTTACCATAACACTTGTACCTGTTTCTGCCAGAGGAGCGTCGTTAAATGTCCATGTATAAGTCACATCAGGAGAAGCCGGATCAAAGTTAATAGCAACAATGTCTATAGTAGCATCTGTAGTTCCTTCACAAATATTAAAGTCTCCACCCATATCAAAATCAGGTGTAAGATCCTGAATAATCAGGTTAAAGTTAAGAACACCCACACATCCTGTTGGCAGGTACGCTACTCTTACATATATAGGCTGAGCTTCGGCAACTGTATTATCATATACAGGGCCTATAGGATTATCACCACTTTCTGCATCAGCCTCACTTTCGTGATATGAAATTTCAAAATCAGCAACATCATATCCTTCAAGTATGCCTGCTACTATTAAATCAGTATTAGACGTAAAGTCGAATGAAGCAAATCCGCTGGAATCACAAGCAATAAGATCAATAGGAGCACCCACAGTTTCTTCTACAGGAAGGTAGAACTCAACACGTTTAGTACCTTCAAGTATACAGTCTGTACCTTCATAGTTAACCACTACAGTGTAATCACCCGTTTGATTAACTACTAAGCTTGGACCAGTTTCGTCTAACTGAGTAGTAACACCTTCGTCATCAGTAACAGACCAAACAAAGTCATAAAGATCCGGATCTAAATCAGTCTCAATAATTGTTTCCTGCTGATCACAAATAGCATTTCCTCCAGGAACCGTAAGGTCAATACCTAAATCAAGTCCGCCAATATCAAAACTACCACCTGCTAAGAATACAGCAGAGTTAAAGATAGAGTCATTATAATCGGCAATCACAAGTTTAATGTGATAGTTACCACCAGGAACTACAGGACCTGCAGCTGTCATAACAACCGTTTGACCTCTATAACCTATGGCAGATCCATAAGGGTTATCCTGATTGTAAGAACCAAAATATTCAGGATTTTGAGAATCACAACCCGTATTATATTGATTATCCCTAATATTTACTACCGATACCGGAATCGTTGTACCAGGAATAACCGCAAGGTTAGTGGTATTAGTTTCAGGATCAGGGTTATCTAAATCTGTAAGTATAAATGCAAATGCATCAGAGAAGTTACACTGGAATGTACCGTACTCCTGAGAAGCAAACATGAAATCAAAAGTGATTTGGTTTGTAAGCGGAGTAAAGTCAAACTCAAGGATAGATGCATTGTTAAGCGTTCCTGTGTTACCTCCTTCAGCAATAATAGCTGATAAGTCTGCATCACCTACCCAAGTATTTGTCTGAGTACCTGTGTTGTTATTAGGGTAAGGTCCCGGAGCTTCCTGAACACTACCTGTAGCAAGTATAACACCGTCAGCAAATGGGAAAGATGAGTTATTTTGGCTAAAGTAAGATATACCATTAGCCTGACCAAAGTTAGTACCTGTTTGAGATGTGATGTTAGAAACAAGTGCACATTCAGAACTAATAAGTACGTTCTCTACTAACTGCTCTACAGTAAATGATGTTTCATCTACAGCAATTGATCCTGCAGGAGTACCCACACAAATATCAAACGTTGAAGTTTGGTTTGGAGTAGATGTAGACGAGTAAACTCTTACTTTGTAAGTTGTACCCGGAGATAAGTTTTCTGCTAAACTCTGAGTAGCTGTACTACAATAAACCTGAGTTAAAGTACCACACTCATCACCTTCATAAAGCACGTGATATAGTAATGTTGTACTACCCTGAATATTACTTAAAGTAATAAAATGTACAGTACTTGTAGCTGTAAATTCAAACCACACGTCATCATCTGCAGTACCACCACAAGTATTGCCTTCAGCAGAAGCTGTTGCAGAATAAATAGTACCAGATTCAAACTCTACACATTCTGAACTATTGTTCACAGGAACCACAGTAGCCTCAGCACACTCATCGTTTGCCGGTGGTGGTGGTGGTGTAGCCACACATACTTCAAACTCTGAAGTTTGAGCAGTTGACGACCAAGAGTAAACTCTTATCTTATAAGTATTACCAATAGTTAAGCCGGTTGCAAAACTCTGGTTAGGATCACTACAATATAGTTGTGTTAAAGTACCACACTCATCACCTTCATAAAGTACGTGATATAAATCAGTAGTACCATTTGTGATGTTTTGTAATGTAATTACATGAGTATCGTTTGTAGCAACAAACTCAAACCATACGTCATCATCGTCAGTACCTCCACAAGTATTACCTTCAGCAGAAGCTGTTGCAGAGAATACAATACCAGGAACAACCTCAACACACTCCTGAGTTGGGTTAACCGGAACCTCAGTAGCATCAGCACATTCATCATTTACCGGTGGTGGTGGTGGTGTACCTACACAAAGGTTAAAGTCAACTAACTGACCTGAAGTAGAAGTATAAGTATAAATTCTGATTTTATAAGTAGTACCCGGAGTTAATCCTGTTACAGTTGTACTGTTTGAAGTACCACAATACACCTGAGTAAGCGCTCCACATTCGTCACCTTCATAAACCGCATGATATAAGAAAGTTGTACTACCTTCAATATCAAGAATTTTAATTAAGTGTGTATCATTTGTAGCAACAAATTCAAACCAAGCATCATCATCATCTGTACCGAAACATGTATTAGGTTCTGCAGACGGAGTAGTCCATGATAAAGAACCAGGAACTACCTGCTCACAAACCTGAGTTGGGTTAACCGGTACAGGAATAGCCTCAGCACACTCATCATTTGCCGGTGGCGGTGGTGGTGTACCAATACATAAGTCAAACGTAGTAGTTTGCGGAGCAATATTGGTTGAACTGTAAACTCTAATATAATAAGTATTACCTACTGTTAAACCACTCGCTAAACTATTGTTAGTAGTTGCACAATATACTTGTGTCATAGAACCACAAGAAGTACCTTCATAAACAACATGATATAGGAAAGTTGTACTACCTACAACATTTGTAAGATCTATAGTATGTACATCATTTGTAGCAACAAACTGATACCATACATCGTCATCATCTGTACCGAAACATGAGTTAGGCTCACCAGATTCTGTAGCCCATGCAATAGTACCCGAAACGGTATTACCACACTCAAGGTCAGGGTTAGTAAACGCCTGTTGAGCATCTGCACAATCATCATTTGCCGGCGGCGGCGGCGGTGTACCTACACAAAAATCAAATGTAGTAGTTTGTCCGCTTACACCTGTAGAAGTATAAATTCTTACATAGTAAGTCTGACCAATAGTTAAACCGCCTGCAACGCTTGTATTGTTTGTAGAACAGTAAAGCTGAGTCATAGAACCACAGTCATCACCTTCATAAAGAGTATGGTACATAAATGTTGTACTACCTACAAGGTTAGTAAGGCTGATTTGATGCACCTCACTTGTTGCTTCAAACTGATACCATACGTCATCATCATCAGTACCAAAACATGTGTTAGCTTCAAGGGAACCTGTAGCCCATGCAATAGTACCCGAAGCAAAGTTACCACAATCAAGATCCGGGTTTGTTAAAACAACCTCAGCATTAGCACACTCGTCATTTGCCGGCGGCGGCGGAGGTGTACCAATACATAAGTCAAACGCAGATGTTTGAGCCGGAGTAGAAGTCCAGGTATATACTCTAACGTAATAAGTTTCACCTATAGTAAGACCACCTACTAAACTGTTATTAGGGTCACTACAAACGAGGTTTGTTAATGAACCACATGAACCAGAGTAAACAGCATGATATAAATCAGTTGTACTACCCGTAATGTTATTTAGATTAACTGTATGAGTTTCACTTGTTGCAACAAATGAGAACCAAACATCGTCATCATCTGTACCACCACAAGAGTTAGCGTCTATAGATGGAGTAGCCCATGCTACAGTACCCGATGTGAATGAAGTACAGTTTAAATCAGGGTTAACAGTTACATCAAATGCATTAGCACAGTCGTCATTTGCCGGTGGCGGCGGAGGTGTACCAATACAAACATCAAACGCAGATGTTTGAGGGGTTGAAGCGGTTGAATATACCCTTACATAATAAGTATTACCAATTGTTAAACCACCAGCAACACTATTATTAGGGTTGCTGCAGTAAAGTTCTGTAAGTGATCCGCAAGAACCTGAATAAACAACATGATCAAGAGCAGTTGTACCACCTGTAATGTTGTTAAGGTTAATTGTATGAGAAGTACTTGTTGCTACAAATGAGAACCAAACGTCATCATCTTCTGTACCCGAACATGTAGAACCTTCGGCAGAAGCAGTAGCAGAGTAAACAGTACCCGTTACAAACTGAGCACAATCTAAATCAGGGTTAACAGGAACCGCAGTTGCATCAGCACACTCATCGTTTGCCGGTGGTGGCGGTGGTGTACCAATACAGATTTCAAAGTTCGAAGTCTGGTTTGCCAGAGATGTCCATGAATAAACCCTTACATAATAATTATTACCTACTGTAAGCCCTGTAGCTATACTGTTATTAGGGTCGCTACAATATAATTGTGTTAATGAAGAACAATCTGTACCTTCATAAACAACATGATACAAATCGGTAGTACCGTTTGTAATATTATTTAAGTTAACAAGATGAGTAGTGTTTGTTGCTACAAAAGAGAACCAAACATCATCATCATCCGTACCGAAACACGTGTTGCCTTCGGCAGAAGCAGTAGCACCGTTTATACTACCCGGTGTACTTACCGCACAAATATTAGTTGGATTAACTGTTAAAGCAACAGCATCTGCACAGGCATCGTTACCCGGTGCAGTGTTAAAATTATATGGACCAACCCAATCACTAAAGTTACCGTCCCCACAAGCAGCTCTAACATAATATTTATAAGCTGTAGTTGGACTTAATCCGTTAATAGTTGTTGAGTTTCCATCTACCAAATAATCAGGTGTACCATCTGGGGCATCAATAAACTCTACCACCTCAACTTCATACTGAGCAGCACCTCCGGTCCAGCTCAAATCAGCAGTTTCACCTGTAACACCAGTCACAGTAAGACCTGTAGGAGGTAAACATTGTTCAATAATACTTACGTTATCTACTAACCAACGGTCAGCATTATCTCCTTCCATAAGGAAACCAACATAATAATCCTGCCCTGCAGTACCTGGTAGATCTACCGTAACCTCAACATATTCAGTTTGTGCAGGGTTAATCCCAGGCTCAGTCCATGACTGAACAACAGTATAAGCATCAAGATCATCAAGATCAGCACCTGAAGGCGCCATAATAATTCTGTAAGTACCTCCCTGGTTACCACCAAGGGTTAAACGACAGTAAAAATGTAACTGACCGTTTGAAGGCATTGTAAATTGTGGAGTAACAAGCCAGTCTTTAGCTGGATCTCCGTCATCCGGAACGTTTTCACGATCTAGGAAAGCTGCATAATCTCCTGCAAATGGAGGTTGAAAATCATTCCCAAACTGAGACTGTTTCCAGGTTTGCACCACACCTATCCCATTGTTGTGTATTGTCCAGCCGGTTGGGGCAAATGTGCCCTCAAAGCCTTCCAATGGCAGCCCGTCCTGCGAGTAACCGCAAAGGCTTAACAATGCCATGAAAAACAATAAAGTAATTTTCTTCATAGATAATAAATTAGTAGTTTATGTTTAAGTTACCGAAAGTATAAAAAAAAAGATAAGGTTAGTAGCAATTTAATAGCTAATAGTTATGTTTTAACTAAAAAAAACAAATTTATTTCGATTTGTTATGAATTTAAAAAGATAAGGTTATTATAACAGTATGACTTCTTTTTAAAATTGTCTTCATATCTTTGGCATATTATTTAAGAATTTAGCATGTCCCAAAGACTCAAAATATACTTTGCCTCCGACCAACATTTAGGTGCTCCAACCCAAGAAAAAAGCTTCCCAAGAGAGAAAAAATTTGTAGCCTGGCTGGACGAGGTTAAGAAAGATGCCGATGCTATTTTTTTACTGGGTGACCTGTTTGATTTTTGGTTTGAATACAAAACAGTAGTTCCTAAAGGATTTGTAAGAGTATTGGGAAAACTGGCAGAAATACGCGACTCCGGTATACCTATATACTTTTTTGTAGGTAATCACGACTTATGGATGAATGACTACTTTGAAAAAGAACTAAACATTCCTGTTTACCACAAACCAAAAGAATTCACTTTTAACGACAAAGTATTCCTTATAGGGCACGGTGACGGACTGGGACCCGGCGACAAAGGATATAAAAGAATGAAAAAGGTATTTACCAATCCTTTTTCAAAATGGCTTTTCAGATGGTTACACCCTGATCTTGGAGTTAAACTGGCACAGTACCTATCGGTAAAAAACAAACTTATATCGGGCGACTCAGATGTTAGATTTTTAGGTGAAGATAACGAATGGCTGGTTTTATACTCTAAAAGAAAACTGGAAACAAAACACTACGACTATTTCATTTTTGGACACAGGCATTTACCGATGACCATTGATTTAGGACAAAACTCCACTTACATCAATCTGGGTGACTGGATTGGTTATTTTACCTATGGTGTTTTTGATGGTGAGAAATTTGAACTGAAAGAGTACAAAAACTAATTTTTGCATACATTATTAATGTACTCGTTAAGGTTCATTGTAAAAAGCGTACCCTCAAGCAAATCTTTAATGTCAACGAGTTCCTGCACTGAAACAGCCAAATCTATTTCACTAACCGGGGTTTTAAGCAAAAACCTGTGGCATTTGTTCCTAAAACCACAGCCTCCGCAATGGTTTTTATCGTACATTTCGTTTACAATACAGGCAAAACGCTGCACCTCTTCACGAGTAAAATAAAAGCCGGTTTCCCTAAATATAACCTGAATCCTATCGGTTAAAAGCGTATCGTTTTTACGCCAGTAAAATGATACACCAAAATCGTTAAAATAAATTTGTTCAATCTCTTTCATTTTCGTGGTTTTAAACAAAAATATAAATTATTTAAAACCATTCTAAATAAATAGATTGTTTTTAGTAAAAAGTTTTCAACGGTTACTCCTCAGGGCGTATATCACGCAAACGAAGCTGAGTAGAAACATTACCGTTCCACTCATTCTCCTCAATAGAATACACCGCCTCAAAAGGCTTACCATTACAGGCTATATTTATTTTTGATGCCAGCCCGAAACCAACAGCCGCATAGCCTTCGGCGTCACCCTGCTTTACAAAAAGCCTTAAATGGGTTTCATCGGCACCAATAGCTTTACCGTAACCCGTATCCATTAATCCTCGTGACAGGAATACCGGAGTCATATTACCCGGACCAAATGGTTCAAACTGCTTTAATATCCTAAAGAATTTTGGAGTAATATCACTAAAGTCAATCTCGGCATCAACCTGCACTTCGGGTACTAAAAGCTCGGGAGCTATAGTTTGAGACACCACTTCTTCAAAACGTTGTTTAAAGCCGGAATACTGTTCTTCCTTCAACGTAAGCCCTGCAGCATACATGTGCCCCCCAAACTGTTCTAAATGATCAGCACAGGCTTCGAGTGCATTATATACATCAAAATCTTTTACCGATCTTGCCGAAGCCGCCAATTTATCACCGCTTTTTGTAAACACCAGCGTGGGCCTGTAATAGGTTTCCGTTAATCTTGAAGCTACAATGCCAATCACCCCTTTATGCCAGTTTTCATCATACACAACAGTAGTAAAACGCTCCTGCTCGTTATTAGATACAATCTGCATCAGTGCTTCAGTAGTAATTTGCTTGTCAAGATCTTTTCTTTCGGCATTGAGTCCTTCAATCATCGCAGCAAACTCTTGAGCCTGTTCTAAGTTAAACTCAGTAAGCAGTTCCACCGCCTTATTACCGTGATAAATACGCCCGGCGGCATTAATACGTGGTGCTATCTGGAAAACCACATCACCTATGGTAAGTTTCTGTTTTTTTACGTTTTGGATAAGCGCCTGTATACCCGGCCTGGGGAATGTATTAATCACATCGAGTCCGAATGTAGCCAGCACCCTGTTCTCCCCAGTTATCGGGACAATATCGGCTGCAATAGCTGTAGCAACCAAATCAAGATAGGTAACCAAATCGGTTATGGTTTGCCCACGGTTACCTGCAAGTGCCTGTATCAGTTTAAAGCCTACACCACATCCGCAAAGTTCGTCATAAGGATAAGTACAGTCGGTTCGCTTCGGGTCCAGTACCGCTACAGCATCAGGCAGCTCATCACCGGGACGGTGGTGGTCACAAATTATAAAGTCAATCCCCTTTTGTTTGGCATATTCAACTTTATCAATCGATTTGATTCCACAATCAAGCGCAATGATAAGCGACATCCCGTTATCATCGGCAAAATCAATTCCCTGAAACGATACTCCGTAGCCCTCTGCATACCTGTCGGGTATATACGTCGCCACATTCGGATAGTACGAATGCAGGTATGACGACATTAACGAAACGGCCGTAGTACCATCTACATCATAATCACCAAAAACAAGGATGTTTTCGCCATTTTCTATAGCTTTCTCAATACGTTTCACCGCCTTATCCATATCCTTCATCAGGTAGGGATCATGCAAATCGCTTAGTTTAGGGCGGAAAAAATTCTTCGCCTCCTCAAAAGTTTCAATACCACGTTGTACCAGCAGTGAAGCTATGACACCATCTACCTGAAGCGCCTGTGATAAATGTTTTATTTTTTGAAGATCGGGTGTTGGTTTTAATGTCCAGCGCATGAAGAATTTTTAATTTCACCAAATGTAATTAAAGAGAAATGCATTGGCAACTAAAGGTTGATTTAGTATTATTTTTTGGGATAATTACCAGTATAAAACATTACCGGAAAATTAATTTTCCGGTTTTCTTTTGAAAATCAGGTCGTGGGTTAATGCTCGATGTAAGAATAATTTTTATTTATAAAATTCAACTAAAAGACTTCTAACTGAGAAACACTTTTCATATTTTATCTTTCTCAAAAAGCCTTTGGTTAATAATAAAAAAGTTACCTGTAGTCATTATCCATTCATTAATTTCAGAACATAAATCATAAATGGTCGACGCTAACAACTCAACAATATTATCTTTCACTTTATAACTATCAAGTAAGAATTCTAATTGAAAATCCTTAAAGCTACCACTATCTATAACTACACTTTTGCTAGAATTGATTTTTTCAACAAGAATAAAACTACCTTTAGAATTACTTTTATTCATCTTTACTGCATCAATTAAAGCATATCTTTTCTCACATTCAAATATATCGTAAACTTCAATATCTGAAATTAATTTACTTAAATTTTTAAATTGTAATATGATTTTTGCAAGTGCATTTTTCTCTTTATCACTTAAAAAATTTATATAAACTTGATCATTAAAAAATTCAACAAACTCTCTAATATGCGAATCATTATCTTTCAACAATTGAAATCCTAAAAAAGTTTTTACTCTAAAAACCTTTTCTATTTCTTCTCTTGACATATGAAGTAAGAAGTTATAATCATAACATTTTGGCACTTCTCTAAAGAAAAGAACTTTACTTATATCCACTAAAATTGCTTGGACTGCTAAATCTATTTCTTTTTTAATTGATTGAAAATATTTTTTATTAGTTATATGATTATCAAAGATATTTTGGATTTGTCCAATCAATAATTTCGTTAAATTTTTATTACTTGAAGTATAAGTAATAGGCTTCCTATGCCTTATATCAAAAGGCAAATCTTCAATTTGCCCATATTCAAGATTATAGACACATAATATTTTATTCCAGCCTATTCTAGAGCTAGCATATCCTAACTCAATTAAAACATTAGGATTACAAACTTTTCGTGTTTGACTAACTTTATTAAAAATAGAGGCATTTGATATTAAAGAAATGTCACTCAAAAAAATATCACAACTATCAATTTTTGAAAATATAGTATTTGCTAATTCAGGTGTACCGGTTTCATTTCTGCTATCACTTTCAATAAAACACTCAGAAATAGTATTATTATTTTCAAAAATTGTCTTCAAGGCATCCTTTAAACAATTTTCAATAAAACTTCTATTAGTCTTATTAGGTAAATCAGACTGCCAGGAATAAAACACTTTTAGCTTCATACGTTTAAATAAAGTTCTTGAAATCCCTAAAAAGCAGAAGAATTAAATATTAAACTTCAAATTTTTCCTTCTTACTCTTCTTCACCTCGGGCTTTCCGCCCACAATAACTACTATTTCGCCTTTTGGGTCTTTCTTGGTAAAATGCTCCAGTACCTGGGTAGCAGTACCACGAACGGTTTCCTCGTGTAGTTTACTTAGCTCACGCGATACCGAAACAGGGCGGTCTTCCCCAAAATACTGTAAAAACTCACCAAGGGTTTTAACCAGTTTGTGTGGCGACACATAAAATATCATGGTACGCGATTCTTCGGCAAGTGCTAAAAATCGGGTTTGCCTTCCCTTTTTATCCGGCAGGAAACCTTCAAACACAAACTTATCATTCGGGAGTCCGCTGTTCACCAGGGCAGGCACAAAAGCCGTAGCACCCGGCAGGCACTCCACTTCAATATTATTTTCCACACAGGCGCGTGTAAGTAAAAATCCGGGGTCGGATATGGCAGGCGTACCCGCATCAGATATCAGGGCAATGGTTTCACCCGCCTGCAGGCGTTTCACAATATTCTCAACGGTTTTATGCTCGTTGTACATGTGGTGGCTCTGCATGTGGGTTGCAATTTCAAAATGCTTCATAAGCTTACCGCTGGTACGGGTATCTTCCGCCAGTATCAGGTCGGCTTCCTTAAGCACTTTAATCGCCCTGAAGGTCATATCCTCCAGATTACCTATAGGTGTAGGTACTATATATAGTTTAGACATTAATCAAATCTTTTTTCAACCAGTTGGAAGAAACGCTCTTCATACTCCTCTTTCCCCTCCCAATTATTGTAATCAGGCTTAATAAGGTCGTTTATAAACGATTTTGCCTCACCAAATGTATTAATGGTATTCAGTTGTGAAACCACGCGGTTCAAATCGTCGGCACTACCGCCAAAAAGATGCTTCTCAAAAGCGATACGGTCGTTTAACCCCAGTGTAATGGTTTTAGAGAACTTATCGTTAAGCGACCTTGAACCTGTAGAAGGCGCAGGTGTCCACACCGGCTCTTCCTTTTTAGGTTCTTCTTTCTTCACTTCCTCAACAGGTTCGTTTTTCGCCGGCTCAAAAACAGGCTGATTACTGTAATCAAACTGAGGCTCTTCCTGTTTTGGTTCCTCTTTCGGTTCTTCCTTAACCTCTTCTTTCACTTCCTCCTGAACAGGCGCAGCATCAAAATCAGATTTCTTTACAAACTCCGGATCCTTATAATCCCTAAAGTCGTCAATGGTAACCTCTTTTTTAGGTTCTTCCTTTGGCTCTTCGGGAGCTGCTTTCCTTTCAAAAGCAAATTCTATATCAATTTCCGATTCTTCAACTTCAACGGTAGTATCAGGTTCAATAGTAATCGTTGCAGCATCGGTAGCATGTATTTCCTCCTCATCACTACTCTCCTGCTCGTTTTCATAAACAGCCTCAACCGACTCTTCCATTGCCTTGATTTCCTCTTCCGGTTTTTCAAGTTCCGGCACACTTACAGGCTCTTCGGCTTTTTCCTCTTCAGTTTCTTCAACTACAGCTTCCTGCTCTGTCTCACCAAGACCTTCCCTTGGTTCACCCGCATCGGCAGGTGTTTCTTCTGCCACTACAGTTTCAGGCGCATCCTGCTCTTTGGTTTCTGCTACGCCATAAATATCTTCCAGTTTTTCTTCTGCCGAAGAAAAACCAATAGTTGGCTTCACATCATTAAAATTTTCCTCAACAAATCTAAGCACCGATAGTTTTTCGTACAGCTTAAGTGTCTCCTGCTGTAACTGCTCAATCTCTGCCTTATTCTTTAGCTTCAATATCCTGTGTGCAATACTTATCAGTTCGGCTTCTAATTTTTTCTTCATAACTTTTGGAATAATAAAGAGTGGCGCAATAGTTTTTTAATAAATTTGTTTCAATACAAAGTAACATAAAACATTTCTGTTTTACAGCCTGAAAAATACAAAATGTTTCTCGAAAATACAGTAAATCATAAAGAACAATTTGGGTGGATAGAGGTCATCTGCGGGTCGATGTTTTCGGGTAAAACCGAAGAACTTATACGTCGCCTTAAAAGGGCAAAGTTTGCCAAACAGCGTGTGGAAATTTTTAAACCTTCCATAGACACCCGTTATCATGACGATATGGTGATATCGCACGACTCCAACGAAATACGCTCTACCCCGGTCGAATCGGCCTCCATGCTTCGCATCCTGGCACAGGGTTGTGATGTGATAGGCATAGACGAAGCTCAGTTTTTTGATGATGAAATCGTATCAGTATGTAATGACCTTGCCAATAACGGCATAAGGGTTATTGTTGCCGGACTGGATATGGATTTTAAAGGCAATCCCTTTGGCCCCATGCCGGCACTAATGGCTACAGCCGAATATGTTACCAAAGTACACGCGGTATGCACCCGAACGGGTAACTTAGCGAATTACAGTTTCCGTAAAGCACAAAACGACAAACTGGTACTGTTGGGTGAAACCGAAGAATATGAGCCGCTAAGTCGTGCCGCTTTTTTTAAGGCTATGAGAGAACAGGCCAACCCGAAAAAGAAAGACCAGGAAGACGATAGTCTCTTCTAAAAAATTAAAAACCCTACATCTTGAGCATAAAAACAAACAATATCATTAAGGCCGTTAATCCTTCGTTTGAAGGCATACAGCCCGATATGGAAATTGATAACGTTTCTATAGACAGCCGTTCGCTGCAAAACAATATCGGAACACTGTTTTTTGCACTACCGGGAAAAAACCGAGACGGACACAATTATATTCCCGAACTGATTGAAAACGGTGTTTTAAATTTTGTTGTTACCCATATCCCTAACGGATGCAAAAACAGGGCTAACTTTTTTATTGTTGACGATACCCTGAAAGCATTACAGGATTTTGCAGCCTATTACAGGAGCCTATTCCATTTCCCTGTTGTGGGTATTACCGGCAGTAACGGAAAAACAATAGTAAAAGAATGGCTTAACTATGTATTGAGTCCTGATTACAATATCATCCGTAGTCCTAAGAGCTACAATTCACAGGTGGGCGTGCCCTTATCGGTTATTGCCATTAACGAAAAGCATAACCTGGGACTGTTTGAAGCCGGAATCTCCACCACCGGAGAAATGGAAAAACTCGCCCAAATTATAAAGCCCAACATAGGCATACTTACACATTTGGGTCCGGCACATGACGAAGGCTTTACCAATATGCTCGAAAAAATTAAAGAGAAACTAAAGCTCTTTAAGGATACCGATGTGGTAATACTTCAAAAAAATGCCATAGCCGAACAGAAACTGGAAGGCACAACTACTTTTACCTGGAGCTACAATGGTGATGCCGATGTAAACATTATCAAAACAACACATCCCGACAATACCGAACTAACGGTTGATTACAAAGGAAATAGCTTTAAAGTGGTTATTCCGTTTTTTGATGATGCCTCGGCAGAAAATGCCATAAGCTGCCTCATGCTAATGCTGTACTTGGGTTACAACAGCGACTTTATTACCGAAAGGCTTGCAGGGGTGTATCCTATTGAGATACGCCTACAGGTTAAAAACGGCATTAATGGCTGCACCATTATTGACGACAGTTACAGTTCTGACTACCAGTCGCTAAAAATAGCACTCGACTTTTTAGAGCAGCACAAAACACATAAAAAGAAAACCATTATCCTTTCGGATGTTTTCCAGAGTGGTTTTACCATAGAGGAACTTTACGAACACGTTACTCAGCTTTTAACTGCTAATAATATTAGCAGGGTTATAGGTATAGGCGAAACCATAAGCACCCAGTTAAAGGATTTTCCTAATTTTATATCCTATAAAACCACACAGGAGTTTTTAACCCAATACAATGCTAATAGTTTTAGCAACGAAACCATTTTGGTTAAAGGCGCCCGTAGTTTCCGCTTTGAGGAAATAGTGGTATTACTGGAAGAAAAGACACACGAAACAGTACTGGAAATCAACCTGAATTCCATTGCCCATAATCTTAAGTTTTACCGCTCGCGCATTAAGCCCGAAACCAAAATAATGGTTATGGTAAAGGCCTTCGGTTATGGCAGCGGGAGTTATGAAATTGCCAAACTGCTTTCACACCAAAAGGTAGATTATCTTGGTGTTGCCTTTGCTGATGAGGGTATCGCCCTTCGTAACGCAGGCATTAGCACCCCTATTATTGTAATGAATCCCGAAGCCAGTGCCTTTAGTGCCATGACAGCCTATAAACTGGAACCCGAAATCTATTCGGTTAGGGAACTAAGGGCATTTATTGAAATTGCCAAACAGAAAAACCTATCCGACTACCCTATCCACATAAAGCTTGACACCGGCATGCACCGTCTTGGATTTGAAGATTATCAGTTGGATGAGCTTATCGAATTACTTAAACACAACAACTTTGTATCGGTTAAGAGTATCTTCTCACATCTTTCCTCCAGCGATGTACCTCATTACAGGGATTTCACACTGGGGCAGATAGATAAATTTACCCAGTGGTCACAAAAAATTATCGACACCCTTAGCATAAACCCTATCCGCCATATACTAAACACATCGGGCATATATCATTTCCCCGAAGCGCAGTTTGATATGGTACGACTGGGCATAGGCCTGTATGGTGTGGGTAACAATGCACAGGAACGCAAATCACTGGAAAATGTAGGTACCCTTAAAACAGTAATCCTCCAGATAAAAGACATACAACCGGGAGAAAGTGTAGGCTACAGTCGCAAATTCATGGCATCGGAGAAAGTCCGTACTGCCACCCTGCCCATTGGTTATGCCGACGGTATACCGAGAAGCTGGGGTAACGAAAAAGGCTATGTAATGATAAACGGTAAAAAGGCTGTGATTACCGGAACCATATCTATGGACATGATGATGGTAAACATTACAGGTATAGACTGTAAGGAAGGTGATAAGGCCGTAATATTTGGCACTGCACCAACCGTTGTGGAAATGGCCGATGCACTGGGAACCATCCCTTATGAAATTTTAACAAGTATTTCACAGCGTGTAAAACGCGTTTTTTATCAGGAATAATCACTTTTTTGTACCTTAGCCTTAATCAGAAACAAACAATTATATATAACCTAAACTTTAGCCTATGGGATTTTTCAAGGATTTTAAGGCCTTTTTGATGAAAGGCGACATTGTAAATCTGGCAACAGCCGTTATTATTGGTGGTGCCTTTGGTAACATCGTAAAATCTTTTACAAACGATATTTTAATGCCACCTATAGGCATGCTGCTTAACGGGGTCGATTTTAAAGACCTAAAATATACGCTTAAGGAAGGAGTGCCCGAAACGGTGGTAGACGGGGTAACACAACCTGCTATAGATGCCGTTACCATAAACTACGGTAACTTTGTACAAATAACCCTTGACTTTATTATTGTAGGTTTTTGTATTTTCCTTGCCCTTAAGATGTATGAAAGAACCAAGAAGAAAGAAGAAGCGGCTCCTGCAGCACCTCCTGCACCTACAAATGAGGAGAAACTGTTGGCAGAAATCCGCGACTTACTGAAAACTAAACAATAGAGTTACAGAAGTTTCCGCTACATTACATATTCTTATATTTCTAACAAAACCGTCTCTAAAAGACGGTTTTTCTTTGTTATATTTTTTTATTTTGAAACGAATTTATAACTAATTTTGCCCAAAAATTTAAATAATTCAATAATAAATACACTATGAAAATTGCTGTTGTTGGCGCTACCGGAATGGTAGGCGAAGTGATGCTGAAAGTACTGGCGGAAAGAAATTTTCCGGTAACCGAATTAATTCCGGTTGCCTCAGAGAGATCTGTAGGTAAGGAAATAGAATTCAATGGTAAGAAGTACAAGGTTGTTGGTCTTGAAACCGCAGTTTCTATGAAGCCTGAAATAGCATTATTTTCTGCAGGTGGCGACACTTCAAAAGAGTGGGCTCCTAAATTTGCCGAAGCAGGAACTACAGTAATTGATAATTCCAGCGCATGGAGAATGGACGCTACCAAAAAACTGGTTGTACCGGAAATCAACGCCAATGTGCTTACTAAAGAAGATAAGATTATAGCAAACCCAAACTGCTCTACCATACAAATGGTAATGGCTTTGGCTCCGCTACACAAAAAATATACTATTGAAAGGGTAATCGTTTCTACGTATCAGTCAATAACAGGTACGGGAGTTAAGGCTGTACAACAGCTTGAAAACGAATACACAGGCACTAAGGGCGAAATGGCCTACCCTTACCCTATTCACCGTAACGCTATCCCACAGTGTGACGTGTTTGAAGACAACGGTTACACTAAAGAGGAAATGAAACTGGTACGTGAAACCAAAAAAATTATGGGAGACGACTCCATAAGGGTTACTGCTACTGCTATCCGTATCCCTGTAGTGGGCGGACACAGCGAGTCGGTAAATATTGAGTTTGCAAACGACTTTGATGTAAACCAGGTTCGTGCTATCCTTCACGACACTCCGGGTGTTACCGTACAGGACAATACTGACACTAAAACCTACCCAATGCCTATTTATGCCGAAGGTAAGGACGATGTATTTGTAGGACGTATACGTCGTGATGAGAGCCAGCCAAACACACTTAACATGTGGATTGTAGCCGATAACCTTCGTAAGGGTGCAGCGACAAACACCGTACAAATTGCAGAATATCTTGTGGCAAATGGGTTAGTGTAGTTTACACACATAACAATACTTAAAACCTGCAGCAGAAATGTTGCAGGTTTTTTTATAACTTTAAAATATGTTTTTAAGCCTATTCACCTCCTAATTTTTTATCAGATGAGACCTAAAAAAATCTTTTCAAAAATATCCCAACAACATAAAGATATTGATGTCGAAAAACTTAAAGCTATAAATCCTACATTATGGAAAAAATTAAAGAGTCAGTTTGATATAGGAAGAAAAATAGTTCAAGTTCAACTTCGAAATGGATTAGATAAAAGTAATGAAAACACATTAAGATATTATCTGGGAGAGTATGCGCACAGATTTTTAGATTATGGTCCAAATTCATTCCCAACCTCATTCAATGTTTTAGAACCTTTTTTCACATTTAATCATCATAACTCTATCATTGAGCTCATTACAGATGAAGAGTCTTATGGAGTTTCTCTAATAGACTTTTTAGATTTTGTTACAGAACCTGATTTTAATCTAGACAATATTGATTTTTACAGTAATATACCTGAAAAGGTAATATATAATTTTAGCTTTACTAGTGGATTTGAAGAAATAAACTTTTCAAACAGTAATGGCAAAACATTTATTGTAAGCGGACTATCCTTAATAAGACAAGAAAATGAGGTTGCGTTACTAATGCAGGCTGGCGAATCTTATGATAAAGTTGAAGCTGAAAATTATTTTAGTGAAAAAACAGAAAATAATTTTGATTATAATCCATTCAAGAAATCGCTCGGAATGAAAATTGAAGACAATGTTGAAGAATTAAAAATCGTACATTTTGAAGGAAGGGATGATTTATGGTCTCATAATGTTGCGCTATTATTTGATTTAAAAAGCAAAAGTATTGATTTAAGATATATAGCAAGAGATGAAAACAATAGCTTTTCTGTGATTTCTGATGATTTTTTTGCAATGTTTTATAGAGAAGAATCTGTAACAAAAGATGATATTCAAAACTTTATTGAAAACAATTTAAAGAAACTAGATAATTACAATGCTGTTTTTGACTTCGCTAAGTATTGTCTAGCCTTACCATATTATGTATTTGAAAAAGAACAAAGAATTGTTGATATAAACTATGAAACAAACTTGAACTCTATCATTAAAAGTCCTTTCTCAAAAAGGGAATATACCTCAGTGCCTGGAGTATATAAATTATTTGCTAAACCATTTTATTTCTTAGAATCAGATAACCTCACAACAATTAATGACAATAAATTAAATGACGAAAGCTTTAAAATTGAAAAATCTGGTTATTGGAAAAGACTTAATTTCGATGAAAATGGATTTGACAAAAACGGAAACAAAATATTAGGCAAGACTTGGGTTGAAAGAAATGATATTTATTATTCTACACCCAAAGGTATTACAGAAGTAAAAAAAATAGATTTTTTTGAAGGTGAAAACTCTGGGTACATCTACATAATGAGACAAGCGGCACATGAAGAAAACATTTTCAAAATAGGCCTAACAAAACGAAGTACTGAACAAAGAAGTAAAGAACTTTCAAATACAAGCTCAGTAGATAAATTTTTCACAATAAACAAATATCACACGAAGGATTGTATTGAAGCTGAAAAACAAATCCATAAGGATTTAGAAAATTATAGATTATCATCTAGACGTGAATTTTTCAGATGTGATTTAAAAACAATAATGAACACATGTGAAAATATTATTACAAAAATTAACAACTCTTAATTCACATTTAACCTCCATATTGTTAACAACCCCAAAAAAACCCATATAAACACTTAATCATCAAAAACAATGAACAATGAACAATGAAAAAGGTAATAATATTGCTTTCAACAATACTTCTTTTTAGCTCTTTTACTTACTGCCAAACCCCCAATATAGCATGTTAGCTGTGTGAAGATAAAAACCTATTAATACATTTTTAACTGCAACCCTGTTGCAATTGTAAAATCTTTTTCCCTACCTTTGCGGTAATGAAAAGAAAGTTCGCATTATTTAATCTTGCACTTATGGCCCTTGTACTCCTTACAACGGGCTTTCAGTCTTTTCATGCCTTTAGCCATCAGCATCACGCCACGGCACATCACCACAATCATAACGAAGTAAAAAAAACTACTAAACAGTTTAGCGGCATTGAGCATCCACAAAGCCACGAAGACGACGATTGTAGCATTTGTAATTTCCACTTCGATTTCTTTGTGGCTCCGCCACAGTTTTGCCTAAGGCTGGATTTCCCTTTCAAACAAATACACTACACTTTCAGCAGTATTGAAGGAAGCCCTTCTTTTGCAGGAAGCCTTTTTGCCCATCGCGGCCCACCAGCAGTACTATAAAACTTTTCCCTAACCCTTGACTATAGCAAAGGGACTATAACCGTATGTTATACCGGGGGATTTCACTTTTATATTACTCAAAATAAATATCCATGCGATTTTACATAGTATTGCTTTTTGCCTTAGTGGCAACGGGCAACAGCGCCTATTCGCAAAGTACGCTTAGCGGTAAGGTGATTGATTCCAAAAGCCAGCCTTTGGATGGCGCGCATATACACATAGGCGAACTTCATGCTATTAGTACGCCACTGGGAACTTACGAGCTACACAATATCCCTAACGGACAGCAAAGGGTGGTGATATCCTACATTGGTTACACCACGCTCGACACCATTATACGTTTTAACGGCAGTACCGTTAGGCTAAACGCTACCCTAAAACCTGCTACCACTCAGCTACAGGAAGTCGTACTTAGTGAAAACACCGTAGTATCCAAAAGCGTTACCAACGAGCAGAAATTAAAAACTCAAACACTTGAAAAATACAGTAGTGGTACACTGGGCGATGCCTTAAAAGAAATCCCAGGGGTATATTCTCTTAAAACAGGTAACAGTATTGTAAAACCTGTAATAAACGGACTGCACAGCAGCAGGGTTCCGGTACTGGTTAACAATGTAAGGCTGGAAGACCAGCAATGGGGTACCGAACACGCTCCTAACCTCGATATCAATTCGGCAGGGAAAGTGTCGGTAATCAAGGGAGCTTCGGCATTGCAGTATGGCGGTGATGCCGTTGGCGGACTCATATTGGTAGAGCCTGTATCGGTTTTAAAAGACACCCTGTACGGTAAATCAATCATGTCGCTTAACTCAAACGGACGTGGCGGTAGCTTTACCAGCAGCCTGCATAAAGGAACCGAAAAAGGTTGGGCATGGAATGCCGGAGGTACGTTTAAATACTTTGGCGACCGCAAAGCACCAAACTATGTACTCTCAAACACAGGAAACCGTGAAGGGAACTTTTCGGGCGATGTAAAATACATTGGTGATACTTACGATCTTTCGGCAAGCTACAGTTTCTACAATGCTACCATAGGTATTGCATCGGCTACCCATATAGGCAGCACCGCCGATCTTGCCAATGCCATAAACAGCGGTACACCATACATTACCAATCCGTTTACTTATACCATAGGCGCACCCAAACAGGAAATACAGCACCATTTGGGCAAACTTAATTTCAATACTAAGCTCAATCCGTTTTCAACGCTGTCGTTACAATATGCCTTTCAGCTAAACCGCAGGAAGGAATTTGACATCCGTCGCGGTGACTTCAAAAACAAAGCAGCGCTTGACCTTACCCTGATTACCAATTCGCTTCAGGCCGACTGGAAATACGAAAAAAACAATAACACCCTTAAAAGCGGAATAAGTTTTTCCATGCAGGATAATGAGGCTAGCCCTGAAACAGGAATACGCCCGCTAATTCCAAATTATACCCGTCAGGATTTGGGAGCATATGCCATAGCCGCACACCGTTTTAGTAACAGCTTTAGTGCCGAAGCCGGACTGCGCTATGATTTTTCACATATGGATGCCGACAAGTTTTACCAGAAATCGCGCTGGACAAGCCTGGGATATGAAGAGGAGTTCGACAATTTTATAGTAGCCGATTACGGTTCGCAATGGCTTACCAATCCAAAATTCACCTTCCATAACATATCGGCAAGTCTGGGTGTTAAAAAAATGCTTAGCCCAGACTGGGAGCTGTTTGCCAATGCCGGACTGGCAATGCGAAACCCAAACCCATCCGAACTGTTTAGTGACGGACTGCATCACTCAAACGGAACTATAGAACTGGGTAGCCTGCGTACTAAAAAGGAAGAATCTTATAAGCTTTCTACAACACTGGTAAAGCACGGTAATACCTTTAGTTTTGAGGTTACCCCTTATGCTAATTTTATTAGCAATTTTATCTTCCTTAAACCTACAGGTGCCGAGTATACCATACGCGGATCGTTCCCTGTTTACAATTATGTTCAGGCAGACGCGCTACTTACAGGTGTAGACTTTCATTCTGACCTGTATTTGGGAGAGCACTTAAAACACAGCCTTAACCTTGCTTATGTTTACGGTACTAACAGAGATACCGATGAACCGCTTATTGACATGCCTCCGTTAAACATTACCAATACCATAAGGTATTCCTTTAACGACAGGCACAATTCGTTTGCAGAACTGAGAAGCGAAGCCGTATTTACACAAAACCGTTACCCGGATTATAACTTTTATGCCGATGTACCACAAAACGGAGAGCTTCTACCGGTACTGGTAGATGTTAGTACTCCGCCCCTAGGATACCATCTGCTTCACTTCAATACAGGAACCGAGTTTAATTTAGGTAGAACCACAGCTTCGGTTAATCTTTCGGTAAACAATATTTTCAATACAACGTACAGGGACTACCTAAACCGCCAGAGGCTATATACCGATGAGGCAGGCAGAAACTTTATGTTACAGATAAAACTCAATTATTAATCATTAAACATTTCAAAAATGAAAAATCTGAAAATTTCAGTATTGGCAATTATTGCCACAGTATCATTCACCTCATGCAGCAGCGACGACGACAATCTTGTTCCGGTAAATGAAGAGGAAGTAATCACAACGCTTACGGCAACTTTTACCCCACAGGGTGGAGGAACTGCTATTGTTTTACAATCTCAGGATTTAGATGGCGACGGCCCTAATGCTCCGGTTATAACTGTTTCGGGCGATTTTGCTGCGGGGACTACCTACACAGGTACAGTAGCCTTTTTAAACGAACTGGCAAATCCTGTTGATATCATTAGTGAAGAGGTACTGGAAGAAGGTGATGAACACCAGATATTTTTTCTTCAAAATGGTCTTGGAACATTTACTTACAATGACCAGGATATAAACGGAAACCCTATAGGGCTAAGCTTTACATATGTAGCTAGCGAAACAGCTACAAATGGCGATCTTACTATAGTACTGAGACACGAACCTAACAAAACTGCCGATGGTGTAAGTAACGGAGATATTACAAACGCTGGTGGCGGTACCGATGCTACAGCAACATTCAGCATAAATGTTAACTAGTTTGGGTTAATTTTGTAAACACCCCTTTTCATTGGGGTGTTTACAAATAATTATATTTAAGTTAATATATTTCTTAATAATTCATTAATTTAGTTAAAACATCACCACAACATCAAAAACACTAAATTATGAATTCACAATTCACTAAAATTGTAAGAATACTTTTAGGTGTGATTCTAATAGTATTCGGATTAAACAAATTCCATCCTTTCATCCCCCTTCCACAACCACCCGAAGCAGCAGCAAACTTTTTAAACTCACTGGCCGATACCGGTTATATTTTAACTGTCGTTGCCATTTTTGAGGTATTTATAGGCTTTATGCTGTTAATTAAAAAATGGGTTCCGTTTGTAATATTGTTATTGGCTCCTATTTCGCTAAACATATTGCTGTTTCATATGTTTTTAGACATACCGGCAATAGCAACAGCCATAGTAGTGGTAGCACTTAACGCGATGCTTATATACAAATACCGTCAAAATTACAGCGCTTTGTTTACCTGATAGGTCTATTTCCTTATTTTTGTGTATAATCAAATCAAGCCATAATGAATAAAACAGTTTTAAGCATGGCTTTGGCATGCAGTCTTACCATGAACGCACAATTGCACGAGAATAAGGAAATAAAATATCCGCAAACAAGAAAAGGAGACCAGACAGATAACTACTTCGGCACAAAAGTACCCGATCCCTACCGTTGGCTTGAAGATGACCGATCGGCAGAAACCGCCGCATGGGTAAAAGCAGAAAACGAGGTTACCTTTGGCTACCTGGAGCAAATCCCTTTTAGAGAAGAGATCAAAAACCGCATGCAACAGCTGTGGAATTACGAGAGAATTTCGGCGCCGTTTAAAAGAGGTGAATACACCTACTATTACAAAAACGACGGATTGCAAAACCAATCGGTACTCTACCGTAGAAGTCTTACAGGTGCCGAGGAAGTTTTCCTTGACCCAAACACCTTCTCTACAGACGGAACGACTTCATTAGGCGGTATAAGTTTCACTAAAAACGGTGACCTTATGGCCTATTCCATATCAGAGGGAGGAAGTGACTGGCGTAAGGTTTTTGTAATGGACACCAAAACCAAAAAACTGGTTGGCGAAACACTGGTAGATGTAAAATTCAGTAACATTGCATGGAAGGATAGCGAAGGCTTTTTCTATTCCAGTTATGACAAGCCTGAAGGCAGTGAACTATCGGCAAAAACCGATCAGCATAAGCTGTATTACCACAAACTGGGTACACCACAAAAATCTGATAAGGTTATTTTTGGAGACTCGGTTAAAAGGAGATACATTGGCGCCAGCGTTACCGAAGATCAAAAATACCTAATTATAACCGCAGCCAATTCGACTTCCGGAAATGAACTGTACATTAAAGACCTTAGCAACCCTAAAGGTGAAATCATTACGGTTGTAGATAATTTTGATACCGACTCCCATGTGATGGATAATGAAGGTTCAAGACTTATCATTATGACCAACTATAATGCACCAAATAACAAAATTGTAACTACCGATGCTTCTAATCCTGTTCCGTCCAGATGGAAAGATCTTATTGCCGAAACCGAAAATGTGCTAAGCCCTTCAACAGGTGCAGGATATATTTTTGCGGAGTATATGAAAGATGCCATATCAGTAGTAAAACAGTATGATTATCAAGGTAAATTAATTCGCGATATTGAACTTCCCGGCATTGGTTCGGCAGGTGGTTTTGGCGGAAAAAAGGAAGAAAAAACACTATACTATTCCTTTACCAACTATACCACTCCGGGAACGATTTACTCTTATAATCCTGAAACAGGAGCATCAGCACTATACCAAAAACCTAAGGTAGATTTTAATAGTGAAAATTACATATCAAAACAGGTGTTTTATGAGTCGAAAGACGGAACCAAAATACCAATGATTATAACTTACAGAAAAGACCTGAAACTTAACGGTAAGAACCCTACAATACTTTACGGTTACGGCGGATTCAATATCAGCCTTACCCCGTCTTTCAGCATCACTAATGCAGTATGGATGGAAAACGGAGGTATTTATGCTGTTGCTAACCTTAGAGGTGGTGGCGAGTATGGTAAAAAATGGCATGATGCCGGAACCAAGCAACAAAAACAAAATGTATTTGAAGACTTTATCGCTGCAGGCGAGTACTTAATAGCAAACAACTACACCTCGTCTGACTACCTTGCCATAAGCGGAGGATCTAACGGAGGACTGCTTGTAGGAGCAACCATGACTCAGCGCCCTGACCTGATGAAGGTAGCCCTTCCGGCCGTAGGCGTACTGGACATGCTGCGTTACCATACCTTTACCGCAGGTGCAGGATGGGCTTATGATTATGGTACTGCCGAAGACAGCAAGGAAATGTTTGAATACCTTAAAGGATATTCCCCTGTACATAACGTAAAAGAAGGAGAGAAATATCCTGCAACACTTATTACAACAGGAGATCATGATGACCGTGTTGTACCTGCTCACAGCTTTAAGTTCGCAGCCGAACTGCAGGCCAAACACAAAGGCACTAACCCTGTACTTATACGTATTGGTGTTAATGCAGGTCACGGAGCCGGAAAATCGACCACACAGGTTATTGAAGAGTATTCGGATATTCAGGCATTTGCCCTATACAACATGGGAACAAAACCAAACAGAAAGAAATAAAAGTAATAGATAAATAAAAAAGCCTGTCTCAATCGTAATTATCGATTATGATTTGTCATTTTGACGTTAGGAAAAATCTCTTATAAATTTTATGAGATTCTTCACTTCACTACGTTACATTCAGAATGACAAACCTTGAGACAGGCTTTTTTTATTATAACAAATATCCTATACCTATACGACCGTAGTAATACCCCTGTATTACATTATTGGTAAGTTCTTTACCCTGATAATTAAACGAGAAAGAAAGATTCCAGTTGTTTTTACGATACATTACTCCTGTTTCGGCAACAAAGCGCCAAGGTATAAGCGGAAATGTTACCGGGCTGTTATCATTAAACAGGCTCCCCTCTATGGTAGCGTCATACACCTGATAGTTTAGCTTAGGATTTATGAAGAAGAAAAACTCACGACTTTCATCTACCTGCTTTTTATCATGACTTAACGTTGCCCCGTGCAATATAGATTCGTAAACCGGTTTTAAGGGACGTTTAAAACTGATACGCATCATGGGCCCGAAAGCAACTCCTGTAAAAATGGTTCCTGCCTGTCCTTTAGCCTGCAGGTGTAAATCAACCTTTTCATGAAACTGCTTAGCCAGTATTTTTTTAGAATAAAAAGCGCCAATCTGCACTCCTATGGTAGTAGGTATTTGGTATTCCCACCCTCTTACCTCGGGGTAATGAAAAATATGATGAAGTCCTTTTTGTAAATCTTCGGCCAGCGACTCTTTACCCACTATACCCACCTGAAAGTTCAGTTTTAAAACACTCTCACTTTTATAAAAGGTATTGGCGCCAACTTCTCCAAAAAGATATCCGGCAAAAGGCCTGTCGTGCACATTGATATCTTCGGCTTTTACACTTTGCGGATTGTACATGTACTGTCCTGCCTTTACTTCGGCAATCAGTTTGGCTACCTTTCCGTTATCAGTGTCAGCCAGCCAGCGGTAGTAAAATTCAATTCCGTTTGTATAGTAGCGATCGTGTTTAAAGGAAGTATAAAGGTCGTTATCAGATATCAGCCCGATTTCTGCCGGAACCTGAGCCCTTAGGAAACCGCAGCTTAGCAACATTACTGCTGCCATTAATTTATTTCTTTTTTTCATTTGCGTTATAATCGAGTTGCACGTAGCGCATAAGCCTCACTATTTTCGCCTTTCTTCTGTTTATATACGCCGATGAATTTGTTGCTCTGTATTTTAGGGGATTGGGTAATATTGCTGCAATTCCGGCTGCCTCATAAGCCGTTAGGTTTTTGGCATCCTTGCCATACCAATGCTGTGCGGCAGCCTGCACACCATACACACCGTCGCCCATTTCAATACTGTTAAGGTACACCTCCATAATGCGTTCTTTACTCCACAGCAGTTCTATAAGCATGGTAAAATAAGCTTCAAGCCCTTTCCTGAAATAGCTCCTGCCCTGCCATAAAAAAACGTTCTTAGCCGTTTGCTGGCTAATAGTACTTCCGCCTTTTAGTTTTTTACCCTTTTTATTGCTTTCGTAAGCCTTTTTCATTGCTTCAAAGTTAAAGCCGTTGTGGTCTAAAAAAGTATCGTCTTCACTCGCCATCACAGCCTTTTGCATGTTTACCGAAATCTCATTGATAGAAACCCAGTCGTGACTGGAATGCATTTCCTTACCGTCTGCCTTTTGCTCAAAAGCACGTATTACCATTAACGGGGTACACGGAACCGGAACAAAACGGAACAGTAAAACAGATAATACTGATATAGCGACAAACCAAAGACATAATTTAAAAAGGAAGCGGAATATTTTTCGCATCATGTAGGTAATAGTAAGTTTGATTGATATAGCGAAATTACAAATTAGTTGCTAATACCAACACGCTTACACCGTTGATTAGTAAAATATTTACATTTGTAAAACGATTATCCTATTATGAAACCTTTCACAACAGACAGGCTTATACTAAGAGAGTTATCTGTAGATGACACTTATTATTTTCATTTATTAAATGAAGACCCTGAAGTTATACAATACACCGGAGACGTCAGTTTCAAAAACACCGAAGCTGCAAGACAATTTCTGGCAGGATACGACCACTATGAAAAATATGGATTAGGAAGATGGGCTGTAATAAGAAAGAAAGATAATGCTTTTTTAGGCTGGTGCGGTTTAAAATACTCCCCGGATAAAAACGAACATGATATAGGTTTCCGCTTTTTTAAGCAGTATTGGAATATGGGGTATGCTACAGAAGCCGCTAAAAAATGTATAGAAGTAGGATTCAATACTTTCAAACTACCTTTTATTGTAGGAAGAGTAATGAAAAAGAATACTGCTTCAATAAAAGTTTTAGAAAAAATCGGATTGACTTTAATAAGCGATTATAGTTTTGAAGGACATGAAGGATATCTTTTTAAAATAAAGAAAGATATACTATAAAAGCCTAAACCAAATCGGCCAGTTCTGTACCAATCATACTGCCTATAGCCACACCCATACCGCTAAGCCTAACACCACAGTATACATGTTGTGACACCTGCTCTACTATTGGTTTTTTATGGCTCCCCATTCCCATAATACCACTCCAGCGATGAGCAATTTTAAAATCGGTTTCCGGTAGAATAACCTCACGAAGCAGTTGCTCCAGTCTGTTTTGTATCAGTTCGGTCTCACCAAATTCGGTAGTGGTCTCCCCTTCAAAGTCAAGGTTACGGGCACCGCCAAAAAGAATTCGGTTTTCAATATTCCTAAAATAGTAATACCCTTTATCCATATGGAAAGTACCACGAATATCCAGGTTAGGGATAGGCTCTGTAATAAGCACCTGTGCTCTTGCCGGCCTTACGGCTTTATCGGTAAGTTCTTCGGCAAAACCATTGGTAGCAAAAAGAAGTTTTTTGGTATTGAATGCAAATCCGCCAATATTCACCTGAACATGGTCGGTTTGCTCATGCCATCCGGTTACAGCATGGCTGTTAAGTACATGAATGTTATGGGCAGTAGCCTGCTTTAGTAAAGCCTGCATCATATTACCGGTATCCACCTGTCCTTCAAACGGATTAAAAACAAGATATTCCTGTATCCCTTTAAAGACAAAACGATCTATCTCCTTATTAAACACTTCCGACTTAAATAACGGACGAAGTACATCGTTCACAAACGGCAGTTTGCGAAGACATTCTTCATAACCATCACTATTATCTTCCAGAAAAAGTTCATACCCGCCAAAAGGTTTATAATCCAAAACATTATCCCCAAGTCGCCTTCTAAGCAATTTGAGTCCGTTCCAGCGCTTGTGCACCAGGTTTACAACCTCCTCTTCGGTATGTGTATTGAGGTCTTCAATAATTTCAGATATACTGCCAAAACAGGCAAATCCGGCATTTTTAGTACTGGCTCCCTGTGGTAAAGGCCCTTTTTCCAGCACCAGTATCTTGCTGTCGGGAAAACGTTCACGAAGACGAAGCGCAGTGTGCAGCCCTACAAGACCACTTCCCACCACGGTATAATCTACACCCGTGTACCAGTTTTTAATTTCCCAATAGCTAAGATTCATATTTTAAAAATGCCCATGCTTTTCGGCCTCCTCTTTAGCTTCTTCTTCGGTAACCTTTTTACCTTTAAGAGCGTTAAGGACTAACGGCACCGTAGTCACGGCAACTATAATTAATATAATATATTCAATATACAATTTAAGGTCAATACCCAGCTTACTAAGGAAAAGCTCATACAGGTAGTGCCCTGCGAATATAAGCGTAAACGCCCAAAGTATAGAACTTATGATATTGTACAGCATAAATTTTTTATGCTCCATTTTCACTATCCCTGCAATAATAGGCGCAAACGTCCTGATGATAGGGAAGAAACGGGCAAAAATAATAGCCCTTCCGCCGTGCTTTTCAAAAAAGTCGTGCGACTGGATAAGGTATTTCTTTTTAAACCAAAAAGTATCTTTCTTGTTGTACAGGAAGTTTCCGCTTTTAGCACCAAACCAGTACCCAAAGGTATTTCCTACAACACCTGCGCCGGCTACTAATAATGCTAAAACTAAAACATTTAAAAAATCACCTTCTAAATAAACCAGCGAACGCATAAGTTCTGTACTGTAAATCCCAGCAAGAAACAAAAGACTGTCCCCCGGAAGGAAGAACCCGGCAAAAAGTCCGGTTTCGGCAAAAATGATAAACAATACAACGTATATACCTACGGCAACGCCGCCAACTTCAAGGTTAATGTAAAATTCCGGGTTTAATAACTGTGTCCAGTGGAAACTGTCCATATCTTTTTAATTAAATATCGTGTTGGTAAAATAAGTGCAAAAGCACCGCTATACAAAGGCAAAAAACAGCAGATCTTTCATCAAAAACCATACCCGTACATGCCTTTAATTTTAAGTTTGTGAAATTAGCTATATTTTTTTAATCATTGGTTGTCTTATTGTTTTTAAATAGTTCTTTTACGCTTTTTTCAAACATTTAACAGCAACTGGTATTCTTTATTGTTTCCCTAACAAAAAAACAGCCATTTTTCTAAATTTTTCCTATTAAATAAATTCACTACTTTTAAGGCCGTTTAACATAGATTTTAGATGAAAAAACTACTTATTTTAACCTTGAGTATTATGGGATTATCTGCTTCGGCACAACACATGACTCCCGAACTGCTTTGGAAATTAGGAAGGGTTAGCGCCCTTGGTATTACCAAAGACGGAAAAAACATAGTTTATAAAGTAACCGTACCATCGGTAGAAGAAAACAAGTTTGACTCCAAGTTTTACAGTATACCTTTAAACGGAGGCAATGCTACTGAAGTTGAAGATTACAAAAACCTGCTTAAAGACCGTAACCTGTCGCCTGACGGAAAATACCTTTTAAGCAGCCAGGAAGTTAAGGTTGAAAAAGTTAACGGAGGCGACTACTACCCTGAGTTAGACAAATCTACCGTACAAATATATGACGGACTGGATTACCGCCACTGGGATACATGGAACGAAGGAAAACACAACCATGTAGGTTACAGCCCGGTAAATGACACTGACAATTTTACCGACATCATGAAGGATGAGCCATATGATTCTCCGCAAAAGCCATTTGGCGGCGAGGAAGATTACACCTGGACTCCTGAGGGCAACATAGTTTATGTTTCCAAAAAGAAAGCAGGCACAGCCTACGCTACCAGTACGAATACTGATTTGTATGAGTACAATATTTCTTCAAAAACCACAAAGAATTTAACTCCTAACAATCCGGGTTATGATACCCAGCCCGCATTTTCACCACAGGGTGACCTTACTTGGCTACAAATGAAGCGTGACGGTTATGAAGCCGATAAGAACGACATTATTGTTCGCCACAAAGGAATGGACATTAACCTTACTGCCGGATGGGACGGAACTGTAGATTCGTTTACATGGAGTGAAGACGGTAAAAAGGTTTATTTCCTTGCCCCTATAGACGGAACAAAACAATTGTTTGAGGTTAACTTCCCGGGGCTTACTAAAATAGCAATCAGAGTAAACCAGTTAACAGACGGGTATTGGGATGTAAACAGTGTTGTAGGTTTTTCCGGCAGAAATATTATCGTAATGCGATCTGACATGAACCATGCAAACGAGATTTACAGCTACGACCTTAAAAAAGGAAACTGGAATCAGCTTTCCCACGTTAACGATGCTGCTTACGCCACAATAAAACTAAGTAAAACAGAAAAGAGATATGTTACCACTACCGACGGCAAAAAGATGCTGGTATGGGTAATACTTCCACCTGATTTTGATGCTTCTAAAAAATACCCTACCCTACTTTACTGTCAGGGTGGTCCCCAATCGGCACTGTCACAATTCTACTCTTTCCGTTGGAACTTCCAGGTTATGGCAGCGCAGGGATACATCATTGTTGCTCCTAACAGAAGAGGTATGCCGGGTCACGGTGTAGAATGGAACGAAGCTATTAGTAAAGACTGGGGCGGACAGGTAATGAACGATTACCTTTCGGCTATTGACGATGTAGCTAAAGAATCTTATGTTGACAAAGCCCGACTTGGAGCTATAGGTGCCAGCTACGGAGGATACTCTGTATTCTATCTTGCCGGAAACCACAACAAACGTTTTAAAACCTTTATTGCTCACGACGGTGTATTTAACCTTCAAAGTATGTATGGTACTACCGAAGAGGTATTTTTTACCAACTGGGACAGTGGCGGACCATACTGGGAAAAAGACAATGCTGTTGCTCAAAAAACATACTCTCAGTTTAACCCTATAAATTATGTGGATAAGTGGGATACTCCAATACTTATTTTCCAGGGTGATAAAGATTTCAGGGTACCTATAGGGCAGGGACAGGAAGCTTTCCAGGCAGCACAGTTACGCGGTATTAAAAGCCGTTTTGTAATGTTCCCGGATGAGAACCACTGGGTACTTAAACCTCAAAACGGAATGGTATGGCAAAGAGAGTTCTTTAAATGGCTTAAAGAAACTTTGTAATACCTGTAACATTTAAGTACTTTTAGCGACTATTTTGAAAACTATATAATTAAAACTACTATGCATAAATTTTCAGTTAAACCATTTCTTGCAGCAACTATGCTGTTGGCAGGTATTCATGCCGGATTTGCACAAGACTATCTGGTTAACTCTTTAAAGAACAACCAGAGTGCAAACAGTAAGGATTCTTTTGAATTCACCGAAGTAATAAACATTGAAAACACTCCTGTAAAAAGTCAGGGATCATCAGGCACCTGCTGGAGCTATTCGGCAAACTCATTCATCGAGTCAGAAATGATAAGAATGGGCAAAGAACCTATCGAAATCTCTCAGATATATACAGCACGTAATGCTTATATCGAAAAAGGTAAAAACTATGTGCGTATGCACGGTGCTATAACTTTAGGTGACGGTGGTGCATTACACGATGTAATAAACATGTACCGTCAGTACGGTGCTTTACCGCAAAGCGAGTACACCGGGCTTAACTATGGTACAAAAAGTAACCGATTTGCAGAAATGCAAACAATGGCACAAGGTCTTCTTGAAGCTGTTGTAAAAAACCCTAACGGAGAACTTACTCCAAACTGGATTAAAGCCTATACTGCTGTTATCGACTCTTACCTAGGTGAAGTTCCTGAAACATTTAAGTACAAAGGAAAAACATACACTCCGCAAACTTTTGCTAAAGAAGTTGTAGGTATAAATGCCGATGATTATGTAGAGATCTCTTCTTTCAAAGAGCACCCTTACTACACTAAGTTCACTCTTATGGTACCGGACAACTGGTCTCTTGATCAGGTATACAACGTTAAAATGAATGAGCTTACAGACATTATTGACAATGCTCTTAAAAAAGGTTACTCTGTAGCTTGGGCCGGTGATGTTAGCGAAAAAGGATTTAGCTGGACTAACGGTGTAGCTTATATCCCTGCAAAAGACTACAAAGAAATGAACCCACAGGAAAGAGAAGCTATTTTTAAAGGCCCTCAGCCTGAAATGGAAATAACTGAAGACCTTCGCCAGGAAGCTTTTGACAACTACAACACTACTGACGATCACGGTATGCACATTGTAGGTATCACTAAAGACCAAAACGGTAAAGAGTATTACATTATCAAAAACTCATGGGGTGCTACAAACGATTACCAGGGGTATATGTACATGACTAAAAACTTTGTAAAATACAAAACTACTGCTATCCTGTTACACAAAGGCGGCGTTCCTTCATCTATTGCTAAAAAATTAGACATTAAATAAAACTATCCGGTTTTACTACTATACAACCCCAAAGCCAATGGCTTTGGGGTTTTTGTTTATAATAAATTCAAATTAATAAAACCTAACAAATACAGGGCTTAAAGTTATATCTTTACTATACTTAAAAAACAATCACTGCATTCAACAAAAAACCATTATTACTTATGAGAAAGATATTTCTTATATTCTGCGTTACATCATTATCAATTATTGCCCTACTTACCTACATTGAATGGAAATCCATTTTACTGCTGTTAATATTCCTTCCGTTAATATTTATGGGTTTATATGACATGTACCAGTCTAAAAAAACCATCCGAAGAAATTTCCCCCTTCTGGGCCGTCTTCGTTATGTACTGGAATCCATAGGACCCGAAATGCGTCAGTACTTTATAGAAACCGATCTTGAAGGAAAACCTTTTAACCGACTGCAACGCAGCCTGGTTTACCAACGCAGTAAAAAAGAACTGGACACCATGCCCTTTGGTACTCAGCTAAATATTTACGACATAGGTTACCAATGGATAAACCACAGCATAAAAGCCATTCCTTTTAACGACATTAACTTTAAGCCAAGAGTCATAATAGGCTCATCGCAATGTGAGCAACCTTATTCGGCAAGTCTATATAACATTAGCGCTATGAGCTACGGCTCTCTTAGTAAAAATGCCATACTGGCACTTAATGCCGGAGCCAAAATAGGCGGGTTTTACCATAACACCGGCGAAGGTGGATTATCGCCTTACCACTTAAAGGAAGGTGGCGATTTAGTTTGGAATATAGGTACCGGATACTTTAGCTGTCGTGACCACGACGGCAAATTCAGTTATGACGAATATGCCAAACGTGCCGTTATGGATTCGGTTAAAATGATTGAAATAAAATTCTCTCAGGGAGCCAAACCGGGACACGGAGGTATACTACCCAAAGAAAAAGTTACCGATGAAATTGCAGCCATCAGGATTGTAAAAAAAGGACAGGACATTGTATCTCCACCTTACCACTCGGCTTTTACCAATCCGTTAGAACTTATGGATTTTGTGAAGCTGCTCCGTAAAGGTTCGGGTGGAAAACCAGTTGGGATGAAAATCTGTATAGGTAACAAATCAGAATTCATCGCCATTTGTAAGGCAATGGTTGAAACCCAAACTTATCTTGACTTTATAACGGTTGATGGCGGTGAAGGCGGAACAGGTGCTGCACCACAGGAATATTCTGACCACGTAGGAATGCCGTTACGCGATGCTCTTGCCTTTGTTTATGACTGCCTTGTAGGCTTTGGTATAAAAGACGAGATAAAAATTATTTGCAGCGGAAAAATTGTAAGCGGATTTGATATTGTAAAAACGCTAGCTACAGGAGCCGACCTTTGTAATTCTGCCCGAGGGATGATGTTTGCTCTTGGCTGTATACAGGCTCTGGAATGCCATGCCAATACCTGCCCTACAGGCATAGCCACTCAAGATCCAACCCTTGTTAAGGGACTTGTACCACAAGAGAAAAAAATACGTGTAGCACGCTTCCAGGAAGAAACTGTAAAAAGCGCCATGGAATTAATGGCATCTGCCGGATTAAGGCATCCTGACGAAGTAGGCAGAAGCGCCGTAAGTATGCGAGTAGACAGAATTAAGATAGAAACCTTTGAAGAAACCTATCCAGAACTCAATAGAGGCTGTTTACTGGACGAATCTACAGTACCGCAGTCATTAATGCATTTTTGGAAAAGAGCATCAGCAGAAAGCTTTTAAATAAAAAAGCCCCTGAAAATTCAGGGGCTTTCTTTTATCAACTTTTATATCGTTAAGCAGCTTCTTTCACCACTTTAAGACTAGAACCTGATCTTGAATACCTTGAGTGCCTTTTTACAGACATTTCAACAAATTTCTTGGCATCCTTCTTATTATCTGAAGAAACCCTTAATTTAAGGTTTTCACCATCTCTCATTTTTACAAGAACATAATAACTCTTTTCACTCATGGCAACTGTAAATACAGAAATACCAATAGCTACAAATGAAAGTAAAAAGAACATAGACGCATCAAGCATACTGCGTTGCATATACAAAAGCACAAAAATACTTGTTGGCATCAATGCCCACATAATCGATTTCAAATCGGTGTTCATACCAAATTTGATTTTTTTTACCTCTTTAAATTCAATCTCATTCTCTCTGTGAGCAGAAGCCAGAATGATTTTGTCATTAAAAAGTTTGCCACAGCTGTTATTAAACAAGGGCATCTCTAACTTTTTCATAGTTTTTTTGGTTTAATTTTTCTTTTTCGTTTACAAAATTAACACCTAATGGTCAAAAAACCCTAATGGATTCTTAAGATTTATATAACATAAAAAATAAAATTAAATAATAAATTACGCGAAGGCCTGATTTAACCTAGCTTTACATTATTTTTAATTAAATTTTAAATACGTTAAAGTTTTGTTAAAATTATTATTTAAGCGCCTCTTTATATACTCTTGCGTTCGCAGAACGGTTTGCAATGTATATTTTGTATTGAGAATCGTTTAAAACCGACTTCAGTTTCTTATCTCTGTCCTCATCATAAGCCTTTTTCTTTTTAGATCTCTGCACAGCAGTAGCACCCGGATTTTCATCCAGTTTTTTTAGATAATCTTTATTAATAGCTAACACCTGTGAGTATTGATTATCATTAAGCGATAACTGAGACTTCATGTGTGTAGTAACTTTAGCAGCTCCTTCAGAAACTTTATCCTGAGCATTAGCTGTTACACAAAACAGTAAAACAAGAACTAGTGTACTAACAAGGTTTTTTACCCTGCACGTTAATTTTTTGGTCATGGTTGGAGTATGTTTTTAGTTAATGATGCGACTAATATAAAAAGAAAACATTCTTAAGAAAAAAAGCCTCGATTAAGAGACTGATTTTCCCGACGAGTTGCTTTTAATAACTAAATAAACCACAAATAAAAAGCCCCGCTGATTAGCGGGGCTTTAAAAATATGGCTATAGCTTATTGCTTAGGCTCATTCATTTTAAAGGTTTCCATAAACTTAGTGGTATAGTCACCTTCTACATAGGCCTGCTCATCCATAAGTTGTCTGTGGAAAGGAATGGTAGTTTTAATACCTTCTATTACAAACTCATCTAATGCACGCTTCATTTTGTTTATCGCTTCTTCCCTTGTTTGGGCAGTAGTTATAAGCTTGGCGATCATAGAGTCATAGTTTGGCGGAATAGTATACCCTGAATAAACGTGAGTATCTAAACGCACACCGTGTCCTCCGGGCATGTGCAGGGTAGTAATTTTACCCGGCGATGGCCTAAAGTCGTTATAAGGATCTTCTGCATTAATACGACACTCGATAGAGTGTAGTTGCGGAAGATAGTTTTTACCTGAAATTGGCACACCAGCAGCTACTAAAATCTGCTCACGGATAAGGTCATAATCAATAACCTGCTCTGTAATAGGGTGCTCTACCTGAATACGCGTGTTCATTTCCATGAAATAGAAATTCCTGTGCTTGTCCACAAGGAACTCTACCGTACCGGCACCTTCATATTTAATATATTCGGCAGCTTTAACAGCAGCATCACCCATTGCCTGACGAAGCTCATCTGTCATGAAAGGAGACGGAGTTTCCTCAGTAAGTTTCTGGTGACGTCTTTGTACTGAACAGTCTCTTTCAGAAAGGTGACATGCCTTACCATAAGAATCACCCACTACCTGAATTTCGATGTGTCTTGGTTCTTCGATAAGTTTTTCCATGTACATACCGTCGTTACCAAAAGCAGCACCGGCTTCCTGCCTTGCGCTTTCCCATGCTTTTAAAAGGTCTTCAGCTTTCCAAACAGCCCTCATACCTTTACCACCACCACCGGCAGTAGCTTTAAGCATTACAGGGTAACCAAATTCTTTGGCTAGTTTATCTGCCTGCTCGAAAGACTCTAATAGTCCGTCTGATCCCGGTACACAAGGCACACCTGCTGCTTTCATTGTAGCTTTAGCAGTAGCCTTGTCTCCCATTTTCTCGATCATCTCAGGAGATGCACCAATAAATTTAATACCATGCTCCTGACATATTTTTGAGAACTTAGCATTCTCTGAAAGGAAACCGTATCCAGGGTGTATTGCGTCTGCATTTGTAATTTCTGCAGCAGCAATAATATTAGACATTTTAAGATATGATAAATTACTTGGAGCCGGACCTATACATACAGCCTCATCAGCAAATTTTACGTGAAGGCTTTCTGCATCGGCAGTAGAATAAACGGCCACAGTCTTGATCCCCATTTCCCTGCAGGTTCTAATTACACGTAGTGCAATCTCTCCCCTGTTTGCAATTAATATTTTTTTAAACATTGCTTGAGATTTTTTATTTGAACTGTATATTTTAAATAAAGCAAATGAGGATGTTACTCCTCATTTAGCAATAAGTATTTAAAATTCCTTATGACGGATCAACTAAGAATAATGGCTGATCAAACTCTACCGGAGAAGCATCGTCAACTAATACCTTAACGATTTTACCAGACACTTCAGATTCGATTTCGTTGAAAAGCTTCATTGCTTCAATCACACAAACCACATCTCCTTTAGAGATTGTGCTTCCAACCTCTACAAACGGAGCTTTGTCCGGAGATGGTTTTCTATATAAAGTACCTATTATAGGTGATTTTACAGTTACGTATTTAGAATCGTCTTCTGTAGCAGCAGCGGCCGGAGCAGCAGCTACAGGAGCAGCAGCTACAGGAGCCTGTTGCGGAACTGCCTGTGGAGCCGGTTGGCTTACAGGAACGTGCTGAACGTAAGTAGTAGCAGCCTCTGTACCAGCTTCTGTAGTTTTGATGGTGATTTTAAAATCATCCATTTCTAATTTTACTTCGGTAGCACCGGATTTTGCTACAAACTTAATTAGGTTTTGAATTTCTCTAATATCCATAATTTCCGAATTTTGTTTAGTCTGTTCTATTTTTTATCGTATGCCCATTTAAGATATATCGATCCCCATGTGAAACCGCCTCCAAAGGAAGCAAACACAAGGTTATCACCTTTTTTGAACTTATGTTCAAAATCGCTAAGCAATAATGGTAATGTTGCTGATGTAGTATTACCGTATTTCTCGATATTAACTAATACTTTAGAGTCATCAAGATTCATTCTTGACGCAGTAGCGTCAATAATTCTCTTGTTAGCCTGGTGTGCAATTAACCAATCTACATCATCATGTGAAAGGTTGTTGCGATTCATTATCTTCTCACTTACGTCGGCCATGTTAGATACCGCATATTTAAATACGGTTTTACCGTCCTGGAAAACATAATGTTGTTTGTTTGCCAAAGTTTCTTCTGAAGCAGGAAGTATAGATCCGCCCGCATCTATTTTAAGATACTCACGACCAATACCGTCACTTCTTAAATATTCATCCTGAAGTCCATAACCCTCTTCATTTGGTTCAAATAGCACAGCACCTGCGCCATCGCCAAAAATGATACAGGTAGCCCTGTCAGTATAATCTATAATTGAAGACATTTTATCTGCCCCTACAAGAAGTACTTTTTTATATCGTCCGCTTTGAATGTAAGCGGCTGCGGTAGACATACCGTATAAAAAACTGGAGCATGCCGCCTGCAAATCGTATGCAAAGGCATTAACAGCGCCTATTTGTGTAGCCACATAAACTGCGGTGGCTGCCACAGGCATATCAGGAGTTGCGGTAGCCAGAAGCACCATATCGATATCTTCCGGTTTAGTTCCTGATTTTTGCAGCAAATCCTGTGCTGCTTTTATAGCTAAAAAGGAAGTTCCTTTATCTTTATCTTTAAGTATACGCCTTTCTTTGATTCCTGTACGGGAAGTAATCCATTCGTCGTTTGTATCAACCATGGTTTCTAAAACCTCGTTCGACAGGACATAATCTGGCACGTAAGCCCCTACAGCAGTAATGGCGGCTGTTATTTTGTTCATAAGGATAAGTTATTTCTATTCAAATCCGGGAATTTGAAAAAGCGGTGGAAATTACAAAAAAAATATAAAATCCTTTGTAATATCCCCCCTTATTTTCAAATAGATTGCGTTTAACAAAAAAACTCTCACATGGTGAGAGTTTTTCTCTTATATCTTAACAATTAAGCAACCGCTTCCTGTTTGTCTATAACTACCTGTCCTCTGTAGTACATTTTACCTTCATGCCAGTAAGCTCTGTGGTATAAATGCGCTTCTCCGGTTACTGGACATGTAGCGATTTGAGGAACAGACGCTTTATAGTGCGTCCTTCTCTTGTCTCTTCTCGTTTTCGAGATCTTTCTCTTAGGATGTGCCATTTTACTATATTATTTATCCGTTAATAGTTTTTTTAATTCGTCCCATCGGGGATCTGTATCTTCTTCTTTTTTATGTTCCACTTTTGGAGCAAGCTCCTCAAGTTTGTTTAATATTTCTGCATCCATAGTGCCGTCTTTAATACCCGGATGCACCCTTTTTGACGGAACCGAAAGCACAATCATTTCATATATATATTGCGCTACGTCCACCTGGTACTCTCCGTGTGGTAAAACCAGCATCTCCTCGTTTTCATCATTAAACTCTTCACCAAATTTCACAATAAGGTCAAGCTTGCCTTTTATCGGCAAATCAAAATCTTCATTAGAAAGATCACAAGGCACATTTACCGTACCCTTATGCTTAAATGTTAACTCAAGCATGGTGAGCTTTTTATCCAAAACAAGGTTCACCTTAATATTGACATCATTATATTCATCAAAATTAAAATGATCAAAGAACGCTTTGTTTATTTCAAACTCAAACTGGTGCTTCCCCTGTTTTAACCCAGCAAACTGGATTAAAAATTCTTTATTAACTTTCATGTGGTGTGTTTTTTAAAAGTTCACATGATATTGCCGGACTGATTATTAAAACAGCCACAACTCACTTCATCACAACAGTTTTGAGCGTGCAAAGATATAAAATTATTGCAAATCCAAACCTGTTATCAACATTTTTTTGTTTATAACTGTTTTTCCTTAGTTTTTAAAGGATTTTGGGTTATTTCCCTATAATCGTTTCGGTTATTAAATATATCCAAAGCCAAATATACGGCTTCTTTAAAAGAATTAAAATCGGCTTCCCCTTTTCCTGCAATATCATAAGCAGTGCCATGATCCGGAGATGTTCTTATCCCATCCAGCCCTGCGGTATAATTTACTCCGTTACCAAACGAAAGTGTTTTAAACGGCACCAGCCCCTGGTCGTGGTAAGCAGCAATTACAGCATCATATTTTTCATAAGCACTGCTCCCGAAAAACCCGTCGGCAGAAAATGGACCAAAAGCCAGTATACCTTCATCAAATAATTTCCTCAATGTTGGTTTAAGCACTGTATCATCTTCACTACCTATCACTCCGTTATCACCACAATGCGGATTAACACAAAGTACGGCAATTTTAGGTCGGTTCACTCTAAAATCCTGTTTTAGCGTCTGATTAATCGTAGTTATTTTTTTTCTTATAAGCTCTTCAGTCAAATGCGAAGCCACCTCATTAACAGGAACATGATCTGTAAGTAAACCTACTTTCAGGTCATCGTGCACCATTAGCATTAGCGCATCACCTTCCAGCTGCTCATTAAGATAATCTGTATGACCAGGAAATTTAAATTCTTCCGACTGTACGTTATACTTATTAATAGGAGCTGTTACCAGTACATCAATCTCCTTATTCTTTAAAGCTTCGGTAGCAGCAGTAAACGATTTGATAGCATATTTACCCACATTCTCATCGTTTACACCAAATTCAATATTCACCCCCTCACGCCAAACATTAAGCACATTAAACTTACCATGCACCAACTGGTCAAGGCTGTCTATACCATGTACATGAATATCAACATGAAGTGACTTCCTTATAAAGGATATGATTTTTGCGTTAGCAAAAACCACCGGAGTACACATTTCCAGCATTCGGGCATCCTCAAAGGTTTTAAGTACTACTTCACTACCTATTCCGTTAAGGTCTCCTATAGATATACCTACAATTACATTTTCTGCTTTTTTGGTCATAATGGCGCTTTAATTTGCTACTTTTGAATTGCAAATTTATAAAATTAAATGAGGATGTTTACAGGAATTGTTGAAACACTTGGAACCATAAAAGAAATAAAAAAAGACAACGACAATCTTCACGTTACCATACTATCGGGATTAACACCCGAACTTAAAATAGACCAAAGCGTATCACACAACGGCGTATGCCTTACTGTTGTTGCCCTGAGCGAAGACAGCTATACCGTAACCGCAATTAAGGAAACCCTTAAAAAAACAAATTTAAGAGATTGGAAAGAGGGTGATATGGTAAACCTTGAAAGAGGAATGAAACTTGGTGACAGGCTGGACGGACATATAGTACAGGGTCATGTAGACCAAACCGGGATTTGCAAAAGCGTTGAAGAAGCAAACGGAAGCTGGTACTATACTTTTGAATACGACAAAACCCTAAGCAACATTACTATTGAGAAGGGATCTATCACTGTAAACGGAGTTAGCCTTACCGTAGTGAACTCAAAACTTAATCAGTTTAGCGTTGCCATAATACCTTATACTCACGAACATACCAACTTTAAATACATACAACCGGGCACGGTTATCAATTTAGAGTTTGACGTAATTGGGAAATACGTTAGCCGTATACACGAGCTTAGAAATTAACTTTTGTTCAACGCCTCTGTTAGATTATTTTCATAGCTTTGTAGAAAATAATCTAGCATGAGTGATCGTATACGTGAAAAGCTTTCCATATTAGCCGATGCTGCTAAATATGATGTATCCTGCTCATCCAGTGGCAGTACCCGAAAAAATGACAACAAAGGACTGGGCGATAGTAGCGCCTCTGGCATTTGTCACTCCTACACCGAAGACGGTCGCTGTGTATCGTTACTCAAAATTTTACTTACCAACCATTGTATATACGATTGTGCTTTTTGCGTGTCCCGCAAAAGCAACGATATAAAACGTGCTGCCTTTACTGTAGACGAGGTAGTTAGCCTTACCATTAACTTTTACAGACGCAATTACATTGAAGGGCTTTTTTTAAGTTCGGGTATTTTTAAGGATGCCGATTTTACCATGGAACGCCTGTTGCGTATTGTAAAAAAACTAAGGTTCGAAGAACGTTTTAACGGCTATATACACCTTAAAACCATACCGGGCGCGAGCCCTGAACTACTATCTGAAGCGGGGCTTTATGCCGACAGGATGAGTATTAACCTTGAGATGCCTACCGAAAGAGGACTGAAACTACTCGCCCCCGACAAATCTCACGAAGAAGTAAAAAAACCATTAGGTTTTATACAAAACACCATCACTAAGTTTAAGGACGAAAAGAAAACCGGGCTCATAAAGAGCATCCCTAAGTTTGTTCCCGCAGGGCAAAGTACCCAAATGGTAATTGGCGCTACTCCCGAAACCGATATGGAAATTATGTACAGCGCCAACCAATATTACAAAGACTACAAACTAAAACGTGTATACTATTCGGGCTATATACCTATAAGTTATGACAACCGTATGCCGCAAATAGGCAGCCAGCCACCATTACTTCGTGAAAACAGACTGTATCAAACCGACTGGCTTATGCGTTTTTATGGCTTTGAGGTACAGGAACTGCTTAATCCTAAAAATCCGCACCTCGATACAGATGTTGATCCAAAACTGAGTTGGGCATTACGCAACCCCGAACAGTTTCCTGTTGACATTAACACTGCCGATTACCGTATGATATTACGTATACCCGGTATAGGCACACAATCAGCACTCAAAATAATCCAGGCACGCAAATTCGGGAAGCTGCGCAGTGACCAACTTAAAAAAATAGGAATCGCCTACAACAGGGCTAAATTCTTTATGCGTTGTGCTGATAGCCCTTATCAGCTTAACAACCCCGAACCTCAACACATAAAACACCTTATATTATCTGAAAGCAATAGCAAATACCTTAAAGTACCTCAAAATCAATTAAGCCTGTTTTAGTATGGTTACCTATGTGTTTGACGGATCGATGGAAGGATTGCTAACAGCCGTCTTTGAATATTACGAGTATAAACCCGGTAAAGTACAGCTAACGTGGGATAAACATTACCAACCCACAATACTTGGCGAAACACATACTATTATTAATGACAAAGCAAAAGCCGAAAGGGTTTGGACCGGACTCAAAAAAAAGATAAATGCCGACTGGCTCATGAAGTTTTACAGAGCCTACCTTAGCGAAGTACCGCAAACCTTTCAGGATCTTTTTGATTTTGCCTGCTATATTTTTGACAACCCACAGGGTGCCGAAAAAAACTTTGGCAACCCGCACGTCATGGCTATATCTAAAATGAACCGCATGGTAGGGCGTGAAAGGCATCGTTTCACGGCCTTTATACGTTTTCAGGAAACGGCAGACGGTATATTTTATGCACCCGCCGAGCCCGATTTTAACGTGCTCCCGCTAATAGCCAATTTTTACAAAAACCGCTTTGCCGACCAAAAGTGGATTATTTATGACATTAAAAGAAAATACGGGTTATACTATGACCTTAACACTGTACAAACCATATCTTTTGAGTTTATACAAAATATAGATACCTCAAAAAAAAGGCTTCAAAATGACCTTGTTAGTAATAGCGAAGAGCTCACTTCCCTACTATGGAAAGACTATTTTAACAGCACTAATATACCCGCAAGAAAGAACATGAAACTCCACATTCAATACCTCCCTAAGCGTTATTGGAAATATTTGAACGAAAAAGATGATAAAAATTAAGTTAATTTTAACCAGATGTTAGATAAATGGTTAACAAGCCATTAACAAAGCAAAAAAACAACATTCAAAAAATAAATATAACATATCCTTATATTTATTGATTTCACGTATTTATTATTCATATTTCAAATCAATTGTTACAAAAACAACATTTTAAACAATAAATGTTATTTTTTAAAATTAACCCCGCTGTTAAAGGATTCGCAACGAACTCATAACTAAATCTTAATTTTTTAGCTTTTCATTAACATTTTAACGTCATTTTTAGTGATTAACTTTAAATAGCTAAAAACAAGATGTTTAACCAAAATCACCAGTTATGACAAACTTTACGTGGCAATCAAAGCGATTGCCTTTGATGATGCTAATCCTTTTTGGATTTTTATTACTTCCGACCCGAACAATGGCACAGGAAGCAATATCAATTATTTGGGATAGCGAAACGGGTTGTTATCTATTCGATGACGATCGAGAACAGAAAGAACCCGGAGAAGACATTGAAGACGGGCCCTGTGTTAGGGTTTGCGAAAACAGCAGGGTAAACTACTCTTTAACGGGAGACAGCAGCAACTGGTCTTCCACACAATGGAGTGTTGCCGGCGGTACACTTCTTTCTTCAAGTACCACTACCTGTTATGTACAGTGGGGTACACCGGGAAGCGGAACTGTGACCGCGGAAGTCACAAAATTAGACGGAACGGTAGAAAGCGTAGAAATATGCATTGAAATCATTCCGGCACCAAAAGCATTTTTTGGAGTACTTCCCGGTTATGTGGGTATTCCAATTCAGGCTTGTGTAGACGAAGGTATCTTCTTTACAAATCTGTCTACAACAAACGGAGGCAGCGATCTCTTTTCTTATTACTGGGAATTTGGAAACGGTGACGTTTCATCAGAATTCCAACCTACTTACTCATATAGTTCCCCAGGAAATTATACAGTAGTACTAACGGTTACAAACGTATGTAACTGTGTTAGTAAGTACAAAATGGAAGTTAAAGTACACGATTTCCCTGGTATTCAAATTAAATGTCCAAGCGTAGTATGTGACGGTGAAATTGCATCATATACTGTTGAAGATTTTGTTGGCCATATTTGCGGCGGCAACTTTAACTGGAGTGTTGACGGTGGTACTATAGTATCATCAGCTCCATATGGACCAACAATTGATGTAGTATGGGACAATGTAGGACCTTCAGGCTTTGGTTATGTAACCATTGATGCTACAGGATGTGATATTCCTTGTGCAGGACCAACAACAATTCCAATTCCGGTAATACAAAACACCGGCACAATTGTAGAAGACCTTGTAATTTGTGAAAACGAACAAACAATTTACAAATTACCGCAATGGCCATCTACTACATTTAACTGGTCGTTAAACGCTAACGGTACAGGAGCGACCCTAATACCAAGACAACAACAAAACGAAATTGTTGTGCAAACCATTGGTAATTCAGGCACCATAACACTTAGCTGTACGTATAACAACACATTGTTAAACTGTGGTGGTAGTGCAGAGTTAGTTATTACAATTAAACCAAAGGCAGAAATCAACGGCCCTACATCACTATGTGTAGGAACAACAGGCGGATATGTACTAAGCAACGGGTACTCAGGTAGCTGGGTACTTAAAAAAAATGGCGCTACTGTATCAACAGGATCAGGGAACACCTTTAACTATAACTTTGCCACAGCAGGAAACTATACACTTACAGTTTCGGGCGGTGCATTTTGTAAAAATGCACAAATGGGAATCGTTGTAAATCCAAAAGAAACTGCTCCTACAGCTATTTTAGGCCCAGATGAAACCTGCCCAGGCATCCCTGTTGATTATAGTGTTAACAATACTATACCGGGTACGGTTATAGTATGGAGTGTTGACAACGGAACAATTGCAGGTAGCAATCAAGGTGATGAAGTTACTGTAACATTTGGCCCAACAGGACCATATGCTGTACATGCTTGGAGAGAAAGTGTAGCAGAACCAAACTGTCCATCAAACATTATTACAAAAACAGTAACTCCACCTACAGTAAATGCTGTAATAACAGGAGATGATGAAGTATGTTCAAGCAGCTATGCTACATATCAAACTAGTTATACTGAAGGAGAATCTTATTTCTGGGAAGTTGTTCCGGCAACAGCAGGTAGTGTTTCTTCCGGAAACGGAACTACAATGGTAGATATTTTATGGAATGAACCACCAACAGTCTCTAACCCTCAAAAGGTAAAACTAACAGTTGTTAAATGTGGTGTTGAACATTATTTCACTTATAATGTAGATGTTATAACTACTCCGGCTGCTAATATCGTTGCTCCTAGCACTATTTGTGGAGGAGAATCATTCCCATTAAGTATTGCAGGCTTAACATCAGGAACTGTAACATGGAATTTTGGTGACGGATCTTCACCTGTAACAACAAGTGTAGCTTCAACAATAAGTCATACTTATCCAAATAATAATGGTGCTGATACTGATTTCACTATCACTGCACACGTAGAACTACCTAACGGATGTATCAATCCTCTTAATTTAGCACAAAACATTACAGTTATCCCGGCGCCGGTAGCAAGTATAACACCTGCAGGTGTATATGCTGTATGTCCTGAATCTGCTATAAACGATGTCCTTACAGTAAACATACAGTCTGGATTCGGATCTACATCATCTATTAAATGGTATCATAACGGATCATTAATTGCTACAGGCCCTACTTCTATCAACCTTGCATCATTAGGCTATGGTTACGGTAGCTATCATGCAGAAGTAGAAAACAGCAATGGCTGTAAAACTATTACAAACGCAACAATCTATAACGACAACTGTGTTACACCTTGCTCTACAGGCGAAACTGTTACAGTTAGCGGAACAAACAATTGTGGTATTATATCTGCAACAGCTACTGCTTCAGGTAGCCCTACAGGATTCAACTGGTTTACCCAACCTTCTTCTACAGTTATATCACAAACAGCCACATCGGCACAATTCCAGTTTGATGAATCAGGTAAATACAGAATTTACTATCAGGCAGCTTATGGCAGTTGCGTTGTAACAAACTATACTGAAGTTTTAGTACCATACATGCCTGATTTAAAATATAATGTTACCTGTAACGGTACTGGAGGGTATACACTTACACTTTTAGATCATTCTAACTTCTACCCTAATGAAGGTATGGACAATTATGTATTTAAAGTAGATGGCAGCACAGTGTATTCAGGACCTACAAATACAGCTACAACAACTGTAACTCCAGGTACACATACATTAGATCTTACTATTGATGGTAGCGGGCATCCGCCTTGTTCTACATCAACAATAACGATTAATTTACCGGGTATGCCAGATGCAACATTCTCTGCACCTCTTGAAATTTGTGAGAATGCACCATTTGATATGGCTTTAGTTACTCCTCAGTCAGGACTTACTTACGAATGGAATTTTGGAGATGGTTCAACCAACCGTCAGCCATCACCTACTAAAGTGTATAACACTACCGGTACTAAAAACATTACACTTATAGTAACCAATGAGTATGGATGTACAGATACATTTACTAAAACAATAAATGTAAAACAAAACAAACTGAATGGTACAGTTACAGCAGCACCGGCACTTGCATGTGCAGGCAGTACAAGTACATTAACTTATAACGCAGCTGTAGGATCAGCTACGCCTACATCATATGAGTGGATGCAGGGTAATGTATCGTTAGGTACTACTGCTGTAAACACATTTAATGTAACACAATCAGGCGCTTACTGGGTAAAAGTATCAGGAGCATACGACTGTTCAACAGATGTTGGGGTAGACAATCAAACAATAGTAACATTTGTTAAACCAACCGCAGCAAGTATTTCAGGTCCAGACGAGGTATGCCTTAACAGCACCATCTCTCTTTCTACTCCGGCAGGACCGGCAGGAACTCAATATACCTGGAAGAAAAACGGCACAGTACTACCTGCATTTAATAACATGACCAGTATGAGCGATACTGCTACCGGTTTAACAACATACACGTATGAAGTTACTGTTAGCACACCAAATGGTGCAGGTGGTTATTGTACAGATACAGATACACATACTGTAACTGTTAAACCAATACCGGGAGCGCCTAGTATATCAATTGTAAATGTAGAATGTGATCCGGCATATAAAGTTAAACTTGAAGCAACTGCTTCAGGACCGGGAACATTTACATGGAGTAATGGTATGAGCGGATCTTCAATTGAAGTTCTTGCAGGAGGTACATATCAGGTTCGCTTTACAAACGAATACGGTTGTTCGAGCACTAGTCAGATAGTAGTACCTAAAGACCCTTCAGTACACTTCTGGAATGTACCGTCAGGTTGTTATGAACTTTGTGAGCAATTACTTTCAGCAGGATCTCTTGGAGGCATTAATATGCCGTTCCCTCACTGGGAGTGGATATTTAACAGCAGTACTGTAGACAGTGGTAACTACACCTCTGTAAACCCTCTTCCTTTAGCAGGATATGGCAGTGGTAACTACGCCCTATTGTTAGATAACGGATACTGTAAAAGAGTAAGCGATGAAGTTAGTATAGACATTAAAGATTGTAGAGAGTGCGAATTCCGTATCAGAGTTAAAGATATTAAAGCTGAATACGACAAAAGATACTGCTTCTATATAGTATACTTTGACCTATACAACCCTTACTCAATTCCAATTCAGGTGACACTTTCACTTCCAAACGGAGAAGGTATGTTTGTTCCAACATCTATAACCATACCGCCAGGAAGCTCTTTACAACCTGTACAAATGATTCCGTTAAACGGATTTGCAGGTGGTTCAGTAACAGCATATGCTGAAACTACTATTAACGGAAAGCCTTGTCTTAACAAGTTTGAAATATCATTCCCTGACTGTGCACAAGGAAGACCTGCAGCTATGGATGATGAATTGAACGGTTACGAACTTGTTATTGCTCCTAACCCTGCTAAAGAAAACGTAAGCATGAATTTCACTTATCTTGAAAAAGATTCTGAAAAAACAATTCAGGTTTACAACCTACTGGGTGTAATGCTGGAGTCTTACTCTCCTGCAATGCAAAACGGAACATGGGATGTTAACACATCTCGCTTCCCGGCAGGACAATACATTGTTGTAATGAAGGAAAACGGAAATATTCTGATGCAAAAAAATCTTATCATACAATAATATCATAACCTTACAAACAGCCGGCAGCAAACACTGCCGGCTTTTGTTCTTTACAACCGTTTGATTTTAATGAAAAATGAAATGAAAAAAAACTACTTTACTCTCAAAACTTTTTTAATCATTGCAACACTGTCTGTAAGTATTGCAACATACTCTCAAACCTGGCAGTGGAGTGCTGGCGGTGGTAGTGTTATGCAAATACAGGGAGGAGAAAAAACAACATCTATAATCACCGATTCAAACGGGAATATGTATTTCCTGGCAACTATTGGGAAAATAGGACTACAACTGGATGGTATGGATTTAACTTCATACGACTCCGGAAGTAACAGAGATTACATTATTGCCAGCTACGATTGTAGCGGCACATTCAGATGGTCTAAAATAATAGGAAGCGGTGATGCCGATTATATTAAAAACATACAAGCCGATTCTCAGGGAAACATTTATATAGCCGGTACAGTATACCGAACTTCTCAAAACTTTCCGGCAAATATTGATACAGATGTAGCACTACCTTATTCACCTAATGACGGAGAGGAAAAGCAAACCTTATTTATTACCAAATACAACGCTGAAGGAGAATTTCAATGGCTTGAAATGCCACAGGCTGAAGATGTAACTGTTACCGAAGCACAATCTCACTCCTTAGGACTTGACTTGCAAACCGACCCGGAAGGAAACTCTTACTGGTTATGTATTTTACCCGAAGGGACGTATGCCAACGGAGCATTTGTAAACACAACTGAAGGCGATAACTTTTTTATACTTAAATATGATACTAACGGCACCTTTATTGAAGCTATACAGCCCGACATACAATTTACAGGCGTACTATCTAATTACAAACTAATAAGAAGCCATGCAACAGGAAATTTTTACATTGGCGGTAACACAAACAGTGACGGAACCATAACAATTAATGGAGAGACTATAACATCTAACATGTATATAGCTGCATTTAATAACCAGGGCAACTATTTATGGAAACAAGGCAATACTCCGGGAATAAACGGTTTTATTGAAGATTTATCCCTTGATAACAACAGCAATATATATATAACCGGAGGCACATTTAACAATGACAGTTTTGCCGGAGAGTCGTTCACATCAAGTCAACCTCATGAATTCCCTTTTATATTAAAGCTTAATGCTAACGGAGAAGCTCAATGGAGCACCAATGCAGAAACCCCTGCAGCTGCCAGGGCTAATGCTATAACAATAAATAACAATCAGGTAGTTATAACTGCAAGCCATAGCGGTATAACGTGGGAAGAAACCACCTTTACTCAGGAAGCTAATGAAGGCTATGATATACTACTAGCCAGCTTTAATACTACCGATGGAAACCTAATAGAAATTAATACGGTCGACACTAACTTTGGTGATAATGAATTTAGCACCGCTATAGCTGCAGACAGCTACAACAGTTATTATGTTGGCGGACAGTTTGACGGCAGCCTTACTATAGGAGAAAACCAAATGTCTAACTCAGGGCAGGGATACGATTTTTTTGTGGGTAAATATGGATTTGCTAACTGCGACTGCACCTTACCAACACCCGAATTTAGTTTTGAACAGGACACTGAAAATCAGTTGAGCTATACTTTCACTTATACAGGGTCACAGCCTTACAACAGTATTGAATGGAATTTTGGTGATGAAAATACATCGACAGAAGAAAATCCAAGTCACGCTTACACACAGGATAATACCTATAATGTATGTGTAACCGTAACTAACGATTGCGGAAGCGAAACCTACTGCAATGAAATTGAAGCCATTTTAGATACTGAAAGCTTTACACTAGTCAAAACGGTAATCTATCCAAATCCGGTAAAAGACACACTTACCATTTCAAGCAATACCAAATTAAAATATATTATCTATTCCATAACAGGTGCTATTTTAAAAACCGGAGAACTTATCAACGGAGACAACAGCATTAATTTATCTGGTTATCAGACAGGTAATTATTTATTGGAATTACAAACCGAAAGCGGTAACACAAAGACCGTTAAAATATTTAAAAAGTAAATATCAATTAATATATTAACATTTAAGAAAACAACAAAAAGCCTAAAAACACTTAGATTTGTAGCGGCACACCTTGCCTCCGGCATCTGTGCCAAGAAACTACTTTTTAAATACAGCCCCTACTAGGGCTGTATTTTGTTTTAAGGCAAATAGGTATATTTGTATAAAAACACCATGCCATTACAAAACCGTTATTTTATTGCGTTAATCCCTCCGCAGGAAGTTTGCGAACAGGTAACAGCCTTTAAAAAAAATATTGCCATAAACTACAATAGCCATAAAGCCCTGCGAGTAATACCACATATCACCCTAAAAACTCCTTTTAATCTTGAAGAAAAAGAGCACAGCCTATTAATGCAGTGGTTTCACAACCTCAGTTTCAGCATTAATAAATTCGAATTGCAATTAAATGGGTTTGGGTGTTTTAACAACAGTAAAGCTCCGGTTATATATGTACAGCCGGAATATTCTGCTCAATTATTATCTGTTCAGCAAAGCATTATAAAACAGTTCGCCACAGCATTCCCTAACACCCAAATACAGTTCCATGATAACGACTACCACCCGCACATGACTATTGGATACCGCGATCTTACCTATCCGGAGTTTGAAAAAGCATGGTCAGTATATAAAAATAAGCCCTATAAAGTGCAGTTTGAAGTACAGGGAATTTACCTCCTTCAGCATGATGCAAAACAATGGAACATCATTGCTCAACACCTTTTACAGGAATAAAAAAAGCAGCCAATTGGCTGCCTCTATATTATTTTAAATACAATTTTAATGCATCGAATCCATTTCAACTTTTACATCTGTTGAATCCTGGTTAACATCTACGTCTACATCCATATCCACACTTTCGTCAGGAGTGTCCATAGTCTCGGTGTTTTCCATTTCAGCATCTTTATTTTCTTTCTTCTCACCGCAAGAAGTTAAGCTTAATGCTGCTACAAATAAACCGGCAAAAAGCGTGTTTTTTAGCAATCTCATGTTCATAATGTTTAGTTTTAATTAGTAATGTGTTTAGTATTCAAATATAAAACTCTCAACATCAGGTTTTTCCCATAAGATTATTAAAAAAACGCATCTAAATGTTAAAATAAGCTATTGATTTTTAACATATTCGCTTGGCTTCACCTTTTTATGCTTCTTGAAATAGTTGGTAAGATGGCTCTCATCGGTAAAACCAAACTCATAAGCAATTTGTTTAATGGGCATGTTTTTACCTGCTATCCTTTTCTCTATAAGCTGCACTTTAAGGTTATTGATATAATCCCTATAGGTAATCCCGAAGTTCCTTTTAAAATAGGCGCTAAAGTACGTTTGGGCAATATTAAAATGCTGCGCTATAGCTTTACTCTGTATACTTTTAGGACTGTATATATTTTCATGAATATATGATAGCACCTGATTATCATTAAAGGTGCATCCACGTATGGGTAACTCCATTCCCTTCACAGTTTCCCGTATGAGTCCGAAAATGGAAAGTATCTGATAAAAAACAATAGGCGAAGTCGAAACATCCTTACGGCAGTTATAGGCCGTGATATTATTAACCGTATTTTTCAGTATAGTGGCACAGGGCTCATCAAGCTTAAGCAATGTTTCCTTTAGCATCTTTTCCCGCATTATAGATTGTGGCGTATTAAGCACCAAATCGTCGGTCACCAGATTTTTCTTGGAACTGAAATAACTGTCGGTAAACTTAATATACACAAATCGGGTTTTGGATTTGATATCAAAATAATGACGATCTTCAGGGGCTAACGCAAATAAATCGCCCGCCTTATACGGAATCATATTATTGTTAAGTTCGTGTATTCCGTGTCCGCTTAATATATAAATAAGCTCATAATAGGTATGGGTATGGGTCGGAAGATGGAACTTATCTTCCTCAAATTCATGTATTACCAACGTCTCAAACTGATTAAGCCTCCTCATATCACATTATTACAATTATGTATCACAAATTTACAATTTAATTGAGATATATCACCCGAAATTTGCACCTTCACTTTTAGAAAGATTAGTTATGAAAAAGAGTCTTTTTGCCTTATTGCTTGGCGGACTAACCATTGGTATTACCGAGTTTGTGATTATGGGGCTATTGCCCGATATCGCTGCCGACCTTAAGGTATCCATACCAAAAGCCGGATATTTAATATCGGCCTACGCACTGGGAGTAGTAATAGGCGCCCCTATTATAGTAATTGCCGGAAGAAACCTCCCTCCCAAAAAAATGCTGCTTATACTGGCGCTAATGCTTGCCGTTTTTAATGCACTTTCCATTTTTGCCCCAAATTATAATATCCTCTTAGCCTCCCGTTTACTGTCAGGACTACCACACGGAGCCTTTTTTGGCGTTGGAGCCGTAGTAGCCAGTAAACTTGCCGATAAGGGTAAGGAAGCACAGTCTATCGCTATTATGTTTTCGGGGTTAACCATTGCCAATGTTGTGGGCGTTCCGTTAGGGACATACATAGGGCAGCACTTTAGCTGGCGCTATACCTTTGTGATTATTGCCGCTATAGGGCTCATTACCTTTTTGGCACTACTATTATGGATGCCACACATGGAAGCCAATAAAGACAACAGGATAAAACACCAGTTAAAATTCTTTAGTAAGCTGAATTCGTGGTTAATAATCCTGCTTACCGCTATTGGTTTTGGCGGACTGTTCAGCTGGATTAGCTACATTGCACCGTTACTTACTAATATTTCAGGATTTGCTGCCGAGAATATTCCGTATATCATGATACTTGCCGGACTGGGTATGGTTGCCGGAAACTTTTTAGGTGGTCGTCTTGCCGATCGCTTCTCTCCTGCCCCAACAGCACTAGCTTTGCTATTGGCAATGACAGGTGTGTTGATAACGGTTTATTTTGGATCGGCTAACCAGTACCTGTCATTAACACTGGTTTTCCTTACCGGATGTATATCATTTGCGCTTATTGCCCCCATACAGATACTAATGATAAAAACTGCCAAGGATGCCGAAATGATAGCTTCGGCCACACTACAGGCCGGGTTTAATATAGGGAATGCCCTTGGTGCGTTTTTAGGAGGTTTACCACTTACCGCAGGTTTTAGTTATGCTTCGCCAAATCTTGTGGGTGCAGCTATGGCTACGGCAGGGATAATTATTATCTTAATTTTAATGAGCCGAACCAAAAACGAAGTACAGGCACAGGCAGCCTGCTAATATTACCGTACAATAAAATTCACATTATCAGGAGGTAAAAAATTTATGACTGGTTTTATAAAATAATCCTGTAAAATTATTTGGTTTGAATTAAAAATAGTAGTAATATTGCAACCTCAAAACTGGTCCTATAGCTCAGTTGGTTAGAGCACCTGACTCATAATCAGGTGGTCCCTGGTTCGAGCCCAGGTGGGACCACCCAGTTTTACAAAACCCTGTAAACAATGTTTACAGGGTTTTTTGTTTCATCAGAGAGAGAAATTATTATTTACACTTAAAATATTTATTGATTTTTAATTATCTTTCAGCTCATAAACTTTAAATCAACAATATGAACACCTTACAAATCAACATTCTTTTAGATTTTGGAAAGACGATAATATCGTACAACTTTCTTAAAAAAACATATTGATATTCTAGAGGTGGTAATTTTGCAACAACTTATTACCTCCGTTTATAAAAAGAAATTTTTATAAATTTTCTTCAAATAAGAAGAAAAGAGACTAGAGAATTATTAAACTAGTATAATAATTTAAAATGACACATGAAGAGTCAATTGAAAAAGGTTTAACTGATAAAAGACCTTACTCAGAAATTATTAGAAAGGTTTATCTTACTTATCCAACTATGGCTTTAGTAGGACAAGAAGAAAAACAATTTTCAATTTTTAATGAGATTAGTGAATTTTTTAAAATACCAATAAGCAGTATTCAAATAGCTGGTTCTGCAAAAACAGGGGTAAGTTTTTATAAAAAAAACAAACCGTTTACGCCGCAAATTTCGGATTTAGATGTAGCAATAATTGATTATAATCTATATAGTTACTATACTGAATTCGTATTTAAATCAACAAAAGCTTATAAAGTAAAAACAGGCTTTAGAATAGGGGATTATGATAAATATATAGGATATATTACAAAAGGGATATTTAGACCTGATTTAATGCCAAGCGGTGAAAAGAGAGCTGAATGGTTTAATTTTTTTGGTAATTTATCAAGGAAACACAATGATTTATTTGGCAATATTAACGCTGGAATTTATATGTCCCAATTATATTTTGAACATAAACAGACTTCAATTATAAGGAGTTATATAGATAACAAAGCAATTTAAAAAATGGTAGATTATAGAGTGCGTTCAGTTTCGTTATTGAATCTAGTAAATGACGTAAGAAAAGGAATACTTATACCTGATGCATATTTTCAAAGAAATTTAGTTTGGCGAGAAATTCATAATAAGGATTTCATTAAAACAATTCTATTAGGTTTTCCTTTTCCCCAGATTTTTATTTCTAAAGGGAAAGTTGATGTGGCTAAAATGACAACTATCTCCTGTATTGTTGATGGTCAACAACGTACAAATGCAATAATGACATTTATAGAAAACGAATTTGATGTTGATGGAAAATATTATAAAGATCTATCTGACGAGGTGCAATCCAGCTTTTTAAAATTTGAAATCGCAGTAATTGAACTTGACCTTGAAAATGATGATGTTAGAGTGCAAGAAATATTTCAAAGAATAAATAGAACATCAAATTCGCTAACAACGATTGAAAAAATGGCATCTGCTTTTTCAACTTCAGAATATATGTTAGTAGCAAAACTTTTAGGCAATCAAATTGATTTAGTAGATAGCCCGGATAATGAAGATTTTAAAGAAGACCCAAACATTCCTAAAGATTTTTTTGTTTGGGCAAGAAAACAGAAAGTCAAGAAGTTTAACCAGCTTCTTACAGGGAAAAATGTATTTACCCCACGTGATATAGCAAAAAAAGCCCATTTAATGCATATATTAAACATCATGTCAACAGTCCTTAGTGGTTTTTTTAATAGAAATGAAAGAACAAATGACTATTTGACTGATTACGCTTTGAATTTTGAAGGCAAAAATGAATTGTTGCAAAAATTAGAAGAAACAGCAGATTATATCTTACGAGCAAAACTAAAGCCTAAGTCATACTGGTATAATAAATCTAATATTTTTTCATTAATAGTTGCTGTAGCAAATAGTTTGGAAGATTTAAAAAGAATTAATCCTGAATTACTCAGAGATAGCCTAGAGAACTTTGAAGCAGATTTACCCGGAGACTATAAATTAGCTGCAACGGAAGCCGTAAACAATAAGAAAGAACGTGAATTAAGAGATAGATATATAAATGATATCATTAGTGATTTAATACTATGATATAACGACATTTAAGATGTTAAAAAGAGTAGTTTGTGTTTTGTTCTACGACTACTCTTTTTTTTAGTATGTTTAAAATGATTTAATATACTTATACTTAGCCTCTCTGACGTTGCTTTTTATACCTTCACCTCATCTTCTTCCAGCATACGCGGCAGGCTTTTTTTGCAGAAGTAGGCATCATGTTTAAAAAGTCGTTATTACCTTTTTCATCTTAAAAGAATATCTTTACCCGCACAAACAAAACACACAATGAGAAAAATAGAACATATAGGCATTGCAGTAAAAGATTTGGAAACTTCAAACCAGCTTTTTGAAAAACTGTTAGGCACACCGGCATACAAAATGGAAGAAGTAGGCAGCGAAGGCGTTAAAACCTCTTTCTTTATGAACGGCCCTAACAAAATAGAGCTTCTTGAAGCCACAAACCCCGATAGTCCTATTGCGAAATTTTTAGAAAAGAAAGGCGAAGGCATTCACCATATCGCTTTTGATGTAGAGAATATTGTTAGCGAAATTGCACGCCTTAAGGAAGAAGGTTTTACCGTACTTAACGAAACCCCTAAAAAAGGTGCCGATAATAAACTGGTTGCTTTTTTACACCCAAAAGGCACAAACGGAGTATTGGTAGAGCTTTGCCAGGAGATAAGAGAATAAGCTGCCTTAAAAAATAACGGCTTTACTTGCAAAACTTTCAGTACTTTTGCATTATGGAAACGAACAGGCAAAAAAAAATAGGCAATCTGTTGCAAAAAGACCTTGTAGACATTTTACAGGGCGAGGTACGTAAAAACGGAATAAGCAACCTTATCATATCTATATCTAAAGTAAGTGTAACCAGCGACCTTTCTATAGCAAAGGTTTACATGAGTGTTTTCCCTTCAGACAAAGGAGAGGAAATACTTGAGGCAGTACGTTCTAACACACCGCTTATTAAACACGACCTTTCTCAGCGTGTTAAATCACAGCTTAGAAAAGTACCGAACCTTATTTTTTATATAGACGATTCATTAGACAGGATAGACCTTATTGACAAAGAGCTTAAAGGCGAAAATAACCCTATTAAAAACCCTGAACTTTTAGACAAACGCAAGAAATCATAATCATAATTTGAGCTTCCCTTTTTACATTGCCCGAAGGTACACCATGACTTTAAGCAAAAGCACTGCGGTTAATATAATTTCCGTAATTGCTGCTGCGGGTATTGTAATAAGTGCGACGGCTCTTTTTGTTATCCTTTCGGTTTTTAGCGGACTCAAAAACTTTAGTCTTTCCTTCACCAATGCTACCGATCCCGACCTTAAAATTACTACCGAAATAGGAAAATCGTTTACGGTTAGCCCGGAACAGGAACAAAAAATAAAATCACTTAAAGGCATTGCCAACTACAGCCATGTGGTGGAAGAACGCGTTCTTTTTTACTTTGACCAAAAAGAACATGTAGCCTACCTTAAGGGAACCGACAGTATTTTCACCCAGGTAAACCCTATGGAAAAGCAACTGCTGGCAGGTTACTGGCTCACTCCCCAAACTTCGCAGTGTGTGGTAGGTATAGGCACGGTTAGCAAACTATCGTTAGGACTGTCCGACTTCGGGCACCGACTGGAAGTGTACGTCCCAACAACAGGAAAAGGCCCTATAGATAATCCTGAAAAAGCATTTAACAAATCGGCTCTCGTACCTGTTGCCATTTACTCCATTAATGACGATGTAGACAGTAAGTATGTATACTGCGACCTTGGTCTTGCTCAGGAATTACTGCAATACAAGCCAAACCAAATATCGGCACTGGAAATAAAACTGGCTCCGGGAGCGCAGGAAGAAACCGTAAAACAGGAACTGCTTACCCTTTTTAACAACAAGGTTGTAATCAAAAACAGGGCACAACTTAACGATTCACTGTACCGCATGCTAAATACCGAAAATCTTGTTACTTACCTCATCTGTTCTCTGGTTGTGGTACTTACATTATTCTGTTTGGCAGGCGCACTTATTATGCTGATTCTGGATAAAAGGGAAAATATAAAAACATTGTTTTGCCTTGGTGTGGATGTTAAGGGACTGCGTAAAATATTCCTGTATCAGGGTATTTTCATTACAGCACTGGGAACCTTTACCGGGCTTATACTGGGAACCATAATTATAGTGCTACAACAGCAGTTTCAGCTCATTACTATCACTCCTACACTACCATTTCCGGTGGAGTATAACATCACTAATATCATAGTGGTATTACTTACACTTTTCACCTTGGGTATACTGGCTTCGAGAATAGCTGCCGGAAGGGTAAATTCAAAATTATTGGAAAATTCATAATTTTTTCACCCTACCATTACATTTTTCATTTATATTTGCTTCTCAAGATCAAAGGAATATGAAGTTAATTGCCGTCTTAGCCTGCTAAGACTACATACCACCGCTAACTTTTTAGAAAGCAAATGAAGTATTAAATCTTTAATGCCGCTCTTTGTTTGTATTATTCTTTATAACATTTTTATTTTACGATATAATGACACAGCAGTCAAAATTAGGCAACGCGTATTCACGCTTTTATGCCTTATTACAACAATCCCTTAAGGGAGAAAATATCGATTTCACTACGGGCAGTATTCGCAGGGGCGTACTATTACTGGCCATCCCTATGATGCTTGAAATGATGATGGAGTCGGTTTTTGCACTGGTAGACCTATACTTTGTGGGACATCTTGAAAACAGCAGTTTCGCCGTACAGACAGTAGGTTTAACCGAATCGGTACTAACCGTAATCTACTCTATCGCTATAGGCATGAGTATGGCTGCCACAGCAGTAGTAGCAAGGCGTATAGGAGAAAAAAATCCTGAAGCAGCCTCAAGAGCCGGTATGCAAGCCATAGTGGTAGCCGTTGCGGTTAACCTTTTGATAGCCGTATTCGGATTTGTTTTTGCTACCGATATACTGGTATGGATGGGATCGTCAATGGAATCGGCCATTTACGGAACCGCCTTCGTACAGATTATGATGGGAGGTAGTTTTATAATCATGCTTCTTTTCCTTTTCAACGGTATTTTCCGTGGTGCAGGTAATGCTGCGATAGCGATGAAAAGCCTTTGGATAGCCAACATCTGTAATATTATACTATGCCCTATATTCATTAACGTATTGGACTTCGGATTAACCGGAGCTGCCATTGCCACAACCATAGGCCGTAGCGTAGGGGTACTTTACCAGCTATACAACCTGTTTAACGGCAAAGGCGCTCTAAAGGTAGCCTTATCCTATTTTGTTCCGGATATGGAGCAGATTAGAAACCTTGTAAAAATTGCCGCTCCGGGAGTATTGCAGTTTGTAATTGCATCGTGCAGCTGGATATTTTTAGCCCAACTGGTAGCCACCACCGGAGGTGATGAAGGATCGGCAGGCTATCAGAGTGCATTACGCATTATGATGTTCTTTATGTTACCCGCATGGGGGCTTAGTGGTGCAGCAGCAACACTGGTAGGTCAAAATCTGGGTGCGCAACGGGTAGAAAGGGCAGAAAAATCAGTACTGATAACAGCACGTTTCAATGCCTTCTATATGGGAATCATTATGATTATTACCCTTTTGGCAGCCGATAGCTTTATGTGGTTTTTTACCAATAACAGCCACGTACACGACATTGCCGTAAAAGCAATAATGATATTGAGTTCGGGATATGTGTTTTACGGGATAGGAATGGTACTTATCAATGCCTTTAACGGATCGGGTGATACAAAAACACCAACATGGGTAAACTTTTTCGGCTTCTGGATATTACAGATTCCTTTAGCCTATCTGTTGGCCAAACATTTCAACATGGGGCCTACGGGTGTATTTATTGCCATACCGATAGCCGAAACCGCCATGACCATAGCCAGTATGATATTGTTCAGGAAAGGTAAATGGAAAAAAGTACAGGTATAAAATAAAAAGGTTGTCTCAAAAGTAATTATCAACTACAACCTGTCATTTTGACGAAAGGAAAAATCTTAAAACTTTAATTACATGAGATTCTTCATTCCGCTACGTTACATTCAGAATGACACTTTTGAGACAATCTTTTGTTATTTATTGGGTTCTGAATTTCGTTTTTTCAAAAACAAAGAAAACCAGCAGTGCGATAACAATCCCTATGAGCGTATCGAGCACCCTAGCCTGTATGGTAGCTGCCATATCTACATTATGCCCTATAGATGCTATAGTAAGCGCAAGCGGCGTAATGAACATAAGTGCGAGTCCGTAATTACGCATCACCACTACCTCAATACCAAACTGAAGTACCAGCACGGTTAATACCAGCCCTAACTCCTGCGGATTGATTAACAGTATTATTCCGTAAAGCAATACACCCAGTATTGAGCCTATCATCCTGTGTACTGATTTGATGATCGTAAGTCTAACCGAAGGCCCAGCCTGTAAAACCGCTATTACCGGAAGTACCATCCAGTAAATACGTTCTTCCTTAAACACCCAGGCCATTAAAACCGCCAGGGTAACTCCGGTTACTATACGCAGGGTTATGGCTTTTGAAACCTCATCAAACTTTAATCCCGAAAATATCTCGTTGAATTTCCTACCGTTATGTTCGGGCTTCCTGAATTTTTTAAAGAAAAGCGGAAACACAATTACCACATATCCTGCAAATGCGCCAAGCCCAACAAGCAACGGATACATAATACTGCTTAAATGCTGTACCTCAGGCGCAGAAGACGAAGCTATTTTTCCGGTTACCGCCGCTACCAAAACCATCATTAATGGTCCCGGAGAACCAAGCCGCCAGCCTATCATAAACACGCAACCAATTATAGTTACCAGTACAATGCACAGCATTTTGAGCCATACATCGGCAGCCATATAAGCACCCAGCAGGGAGGAAAAAGTAATCGCCAAAATAACTGCAGGAAGTACTACTGCCCTTTCTTTTCTTTTCAGTTGCGGGCAGTGCAACGCGGTAAGTCCGCCAAGGGAAGAAATAAAGCCAAGGGTTAAATGTCCCGAAAAATAAAAGGCAAGCAAAGGTACCCCCATAGCAATGGCAGCCTCAAGGCCAACTCCCCATCGCCACGGATTATCGTTTAACGCTACAACCTCTTTAAAATTCTTTCGGGCTTTTACCGCTGTTCGTTTGTTTTGAAGAGAGGCAGCCACGATTATACCATTTTATAATCGGCAAACTTATCAAGTACCTCATCAAATACGGCATACACATCTTCAGGCTTGTCGTTAGACACCATTCGCTGCCTGTATTCCTTAAATCCGTGAATACCTTTAAAGTAATTAGTATAATGTCTGCGGGTTTCAAACACCCCTACGCGCTCCCCTTTCCAGTCAATAGACCATTTTAAGTGGTTGCGGGCTGCTTCCACACGGTCTTCAACAGTTGGTTCCGGCAAGTGCTCTCCCGTTTTGAAGTAATGTTTTATCTGGTTAAAAATCCACGGATACCCAATAGCCGCACGGCCTATCATGATACCGTCAAGTCCGTATTCGTTTCTGTATTTAAGCGCCTTTTCAGGGCTATCAATATCACCATTCCCAAAAATAGGGATATGGATTCGCGGATTGTTTTTCACTTTTGCAATAGGAGCCCAGTCGGCCTCCCCTTTATACATTTGTGCACGGGTACGTCCGTGTATTGTTAAAGCCTTAATACCTACATCCTGTAACCTTTCGGCCACCTCATAAATATTAATGGAATCATCGTCCCAACCCAATCGGGTTTTAACGGTAACCGGAAGATGGGTACTGTTTACCACAGCTTTGGTAAGGCGAACCATCAGGTCGATATCTTTAAGTACACCTGCCCCGGCACCTTTACATACCACTTTTTTTACAGGACACCCAAAGTTAATATCTACTATATCAGGATTTACTGTCTCCACAATTTTGGCACTCATAGCCATCGCCTCTTCATCACCCCCGAATATCTGAATCCCTATCGGCCTTTCATAATCAAATATATCCAGCTTCTGGCGGCTTTTTATCGCATCACGTATAAGTCCCTCCGAAGAGATAAATTCACTATACATAAGGTCGGCCCCATGTTGCTTACACAATCTGCGGAAAGGAGGATCACTCACATCTTCCATTGGCGCCAGCAACAGCGGAAATTCAGGTAGTTCTATATTACCAATCTTAACCATCTTCTTCATTTTGTGCAAAATTACAACATTTTGGCGATATGAAATAAAACCGCATAAGCAATCCCTATAACAGTATAGAAAATTCGAATAACAAGTCCTTTTACACTACCTGTATGGCTCTTTATATTTGCACTACCCAAAATTACCTACTCGTTTAGATATACACAGTCCCCACTGTACCTTTTGCAAACAGTATGTATTACACATATTTTTTTGCCGGCCATGCCTACCACACATGCGCCGGCTTTTTATTTTTTTCTGCTTTTTAAAACCATACTCTTTTCTTTCTCGTATACATTCATGTGAAATGAATGTATTTTTTAGGAATCCTGATGATGGATATGCCTCCATCCGTTAAATAGCGGATTAAAAACAGGATTCATTTCATTCGTGATCCCCCTATTTCCCGCAGCACATATTCTATTAGATATGTGCTGCTTTTTTATTTATACAACCCGCTTTGCAACTTGCTAACTTTGACTATATTTGCCGATTAATTTACTACCTTTACTAGTAGCCGCATGATATTACACAAATACGGGCAACAGAGGTAAGTTAAACTGATACTGAACGAAGATGAAGAACATTAGGAACTTTTGTATTATTGCCCACATTGACCACGGTAAAAGCACCCTGGCCGACAGGCTGTTAGACGCCACCCAAACTGTAACTGCGCGCGAGCAGCAGGCACAGCTACTGGACAATATGGACCTTGAACGTGAGAGGGGTATTACAATTAAGAGCCACGCCATACAAATGGACTACATGTACAATGGCGAGAAATATACCCTTAACCTTATTGATACTCCGGGCCACGTAGACTTCTCTTATGAGGTATCCCGTTCTATCGCAGCCTGCGAAGGAGCACTTCTTATTGTAGATGCTGCACAAAGCATACAGGCACAAACCATCTCTAACCTATACCTTGCACTGGAAAATGACCTTGAGATCATACCGGTACTTAACAAGATAGACTTACCGAGTGCAAACCCGGAAGAGGTAAGCGATGATATTGTAGATCTTTTAGGCTGTAGACTTGAAGACATTATCCCTGCCAGCGGTAAAACCGGACTTGGGGTAGATAAGATATTAGAAGCTATTATTGAACGTATACCGGCTCCGAAAGGAGATCCGGAAGAGCCTTTACAGGCACTTATATTCGACTCGGTTTATAACCCTTTCCGTGGTATTGAAGTTATATTCAGGGTAATTAACGGTTCGATTACCAAAGGACAAAAAGTTAAGTTTATGGCTACCGGCAAAGAGTATTTTGCCGATGAGATTGGTACGCTTAAACTAAACCAGGTCCCTAAACAGGAAATAAAAACAGGCGACGTGGGTTATCTTATTTCCGGTATTAAGGAAGCAAGAGAGGTAAAAGTGGGTGATACCATTACCGATGCCAAAACGCCAACACAAAATATGATTGCCGGTTTCGAAAACGTAAAACCGATGGTATTTGCGGGTATTTATCCTGTGGATACCGAAGATTACGAAGAGCTTAGAAACTCAATGGAAAAGCTTCAGTTAAATGATGCTTCCCTTGTTTTTGCTCCTGAGAGTTCGGCAGCACTTGGTTTTGGTTTCCGATGCGGATTCCTTGGAATGCTGCACATGGAGATTATCCAGGAGCGTTTAGAGCGTGAATTTGACATGACGGTAATTACTACTGTACCTAACGTATCATACCACGCCTATACTAAAAAAGAACCGGAAAAGGTTCTTATAGTAAATAACCCGTCTGACTTGCCGGAACCTTCAAAACTTGACCGTGTAGAGGAACCTTACATTAAGGCTACCATTATTACCAAAAGTGACTTTGTAGGAAACGTAATGAGCCTTTGTATTGAAAAGCGTGGTTTGATTACAAACCAAACATATCTTACTACAGAGCGTGTGGAGCTTACTTTTGATATGCCACTTGCCGAGATTGTATTTGACTTTTATGACAGGCTTAAAACCGTATCTAAAGGATATGCCTCGTTTGACTACCACCCTATAGGTATGCGTGCCTCTAAACTGGTTCGTCTTGACGTACTGCTTAACGCACAGCCTGTAGATGCGCTTTCGGCACTTATCCACGAGGATAATGCTTACAACATTGGCAAGAAAATGTGTGAAAAGCTTAAGGAACTTATACCACGTCAGCAGTTTGATATTCCTATTCAGGCAGCCATAGGGGTTAAGGTAATATCGAGAGAAACCGTAAAAGCCCTACGTAAAGACGTAACGGCAAAATGTTATGGTGGTGATATTTCGCGTAAGCGTAAACTTCTTGAAAAACAGAAAAAAGGTAAAAAACGTATGCGCCAGGTAGGTAACGTGGAGATTCCGCAGGAAGCTTTCATGGCAGTACTTAAACTGAACGACTAGTACTAAGTATTGAGTACAAAGTATTAAGATAAAGAAACCCGGTGCAGATGTGCCGGGTTTTTTGTTTATTTAACATTAAAAATAAAAAATACCTATATATTTAACAATTTATTATATTTGACTATCAACATGTAATATATAATAATGGAAGCCGCAAAAACAAACCACACCCAAAACACTCAAGAAGACAAAAACATTTCAAAAGACAAAAATACCTCAACAAGGGTTAAAGAAACTTTTACTGAAGAGATAGTACTTGGAATATGCTCACAAATTGGATCAAAAAAAAAGCTAGTTCTTGATGAAATTGAAAATTACCTCAAAGAATTTGATTATTCAGTACAAAAAATCAAATTAAGCGATTTTTTTGAAAGTGAAATACAAAAAAAACATATTCAAAATGGTAAAACAGAAAACTTCTCAAAACTTGCACAAAAGATCGAAACTGGTAATAATCTAAGAAATGAAAATGGCACTGATTATTTAGCCAATCTGGCTATCACAAAAATTGCTTCACAGAAAAAAAACAAATTTTCAGTTACTGGAGAAGAAGATATAACAAACATTAAATCTCAAAGAATATGTTATATTATTGACTCCATAAAACACATGGATGAGTTAAACACCTTTAAAGACATCTATAAGGACATTTTTTACCTTATGAGTATTTACACTCCAAAAGAAGAAAGAGTAACTAATCTATCTATCCCTAATCTAAGTCAAAAAGAAGCTGAAGACCTTATTGATAAAGATCAACATGAAGAAATACCAAATGGACAACAAGTAAGAGAAGTATTTGTTAATGCAGATTTCTTTTTTAGAGTGGATAAAAACACAGAAAGTGAAGTTAAAAATAAGGTAAAAAGATATATTAATTTAATTTTTGGAAGTGACATTGAAACCCCAACAATAGAAGAAAGAGCAATGTATGAAGCAAAATCAGCTTCAGTTAATTCAGCATGCTTATCTAGACAAGTTGGCGCATCAATAATATGCAAAGAAGGCAGTCTAATTTCAACTGGTTGGAATGATGTACCTAAATTTGGGGGAAATTTATACACCTGTGAAAGCAAAAATGACAAAAGATGCTTTGTTTTAGGATATTGTTCTAATGATAATAACAAGCTAGATTTAATGAATTATATCACTAATGAATTCAAAAATAAACTTGATCTAAATAAAATATTCCCCACAGAAACAAAAATTGAACCAGATAAAAATTTTGTAGTTAAGGAAAACTTAGCTACATTTATAAAAGATATCTTAGAAGATTCAGGCATAAAAAGCCTAATTGAATTCTCAAGATCTGTACATGCAGAAATGCATGCTATAATTAATGCTGGACACTTAAACGGAAATAAAATAAAAGGAGGAACTCTATTTTGTACAACGTATCCATGTCATAATTGTGCAAGACATATTATTGCAGCAGGTATAGAAAAAGTATATTATATTGAGCCTTACATAAAAAGTAAAGCTCCTCAGTTACACGATGATTCTATTACTGAAAAAGAAAATATAAAAAACAAAGTACAATTATTAGTCTTTGACGGCGTTTCTCCTAGAAGATATCTTACCTTTTTTAACCAAAACAGAGAAAGAAAAAAGTCAGGAAAGAGCCTTTTCAAAAATATAAAGAAGAAAGATTTAAGTCCAATTAATAATATATCTTTGCAAGCCCTTTTTTATTTAGAAACACAAGCTGCAAAAAGAATAACAGATCGAAAAGAAAATGAAACAAAAGCCTGAAGAAGAAACTAAAATTATTAGGCTTGAATGTACAGAGCAAAAAAGCCTGGTAAGACTTTCTGAATTTAATGATGAAATTATTAAATGTAATTCAGAGAACGAGAACCTTTCACCTATTATTAATCTCAGACAATTTGAGATTAATAAGATGGTAAACGAAATATCATCTTTATTTCAAAAAGATTAAAACAAAGCCTACTAGTATCTTAAAAAAGAGATACTAGTTTTTTTTTAGCCCATCCTTCACTAAACTTTATGACACTTTTATGTTAGCAAAACCCTAATGTTTGAGGCTTTACCGCGCAACACCCCTATTTTTGCAGCGTAAATAAGCATTACATTATGAAAAAAGACGGCCCCATAGTTATAATTGAGGATGATGATGACGATCAGTTTATTTTTGGTGAGGTTCTAAAAAAATTAAATCTCCCCAACGAGATCATTTTTATAAACGACAGTACCAAAGCCATTCCCTTTTTAAAACAGGAACACATTCATCCCTTTTTGGTCATATCAGATATTAATATGCCAAAAATGAACGGCCTTGAACTTTGCGACGAAATAAGAAAAGACATTTCCTTATCTCAAAAAACAAAACCTTTTGTCTTTTTTACTACTATGGGAAGCGCTTATCCAATTGAGGAAGCCTTTAAACGCGATATACAGGGATACTTTTTCAAAACGCCTGACTACAAACAACTAACAGAAAACCTCAAGGAGATAATCGACTTTTGGCAAAATGTGGATGATGCCGAAAACCACGATACCGAATTAAGCGCCTAAACCAAAACAGACTTCTAAGCAACTTCTTGAACTTTTAACGTTCTAAATCGTAACTTTGCACCTTTAGAACCTAAAAGAAATGATTGAAGATAAAAACCAACAGCGCACTGATTTAGGTCAGCTTGGCGAATTTGGCCTTATAGAGCACTTAACACAAAATATAGAGATAAAACACCCTTCTACCCTTACCGGTATTGGCGACGATGCTGCTGTACTTGATTTTAAGGATAAAAAAACGGTTATCTCTACCGATTTGCTTGTTGAGGGTGTACACTTTGACCTGGGGTATGTTCCGTTAAAACATCTGGGCTATAAAGCCGTGGTAGTAAATGTGAGTGACATTTGCGCCATGAATGCAAAGCCTACACAAATCACGGTTTCCATAGCGGTATCTAACCGTTTCCCGGTGGAGGCGTTAGACGAACTGTATGAGGGTATTAAGCTTGCTGCAAAAATATATGATGTAGACATTATAGGTGGCGATACTACCTCATCCCAAAAAGGTATGATTTTAAGCATTACCGCTATTGGCGAAGCAGATACCGATGAACTGGTATACCGCAACGGTGCAAACGATAACGACCTTCTTGTGGTTACAGGCGATGTAGGTTCGGCTTATATGGGGCTACAGGTACTGGAAAGAGAGAAAGAGGTATTTAAGGTAAACCCTAACAACCAACCCGATTTAGACGCTTATACCTACCTTATAGAACGTCAGCTAAAGCCGGAAGCCCGTAAGGACATCAAAGAGCTTTTAAAAGTGCTTGAAATTCAGCCTACGGCTATGATTGATATTTCCGACGGACTGTCGTCTGAGATTATTCATATTTCTAAAGCCAGCGGTGTGGGCTGTAATCTGTATGAAGAGAAAATCCCAATAGATCCTCAGTTCATTAACGTATGTGAAGAGTTCAATATTGACAGCACCACGGTAGCTATAAACGGGGGCGAGGATTATGAGCTGCTATTCACCATAAAACAAAGTGATTACGACAAGATAAAGGGCAACCCTAACTTTACGGTTATTGGGCACATGACCCCCGAAAGCGAAGGCACACATCTTATTACCCGTGCCAACACTAAAATTCCGCTTAAAGCCAGAGGCTGGAATGCTCTTTCAGAAAATAAAGAATAACAATCTAAAAGTCCGATTATTAGTATCGGACTTTTTCATTCATTTAAACTACTAATAATAAGCTCTTCCTTTTTTATTTTAAATAATATTTTAGTTTTGTTTAAAAAACAAAAACAAATGAAAAAGATTACCTTACTATTAGCATTAATTATTGGGGTTTCAAGTTATGCTCAGGAAGAAGAAACTTCTGCAGTAAACAAAAAACACGAAGTAAAACTTGGCGGAATTAAATTATTAGCAGGTGCTATTGCCGAAGGCACCTATGAATATGTTCAAAGTAAAGATTTCTCCTTTGGAGCATCAGTACTTTATAATTTTGACCAGGATAATGATTATCCGGAAGACTTTTCAATAACACCTTTTGCACGTTTTTATTTTCAGGAGTCAAAAGAATATGGAGCAAAAGGCTTTTTTGTAGAAGGCTTTGGAAAATATGTTATGGGACACTCTTATGAAACTACCTATAACCCTAACGCAGGTTATTCATACACCCGAAAAGAAGACTTTAATGTTGGTGCTGCTGGACTGGCTTTAGGTAAAAAATGGATTAACAAGACTGGCTTTGTACTGGAGCTACTTGTAGGTGCAGGCAGAACCCTTGGCGGAAATGAGTATGCTCCTGATGCTTTTTTTAGAGGAGACCTAAATATCGGATATCGTTTTTAAAAATAACAGTATAAAAGAAAAGGCTCCCGATTGGGAGCCTTTTCTTTTATTTCATTTTCATGAGCCAGTTTCTTACCGAAACCTCCTCATTGATAATACCTCTTAATTCTGATATCTTCACCCTGTCCTGCTTCATAGTATCGCGGTGACGGATGGTTACTGTTTGATCTTCCAGTGTTTGGTGATCTACCGTAATACAGAACGGAGTACCAAGGGCATCCTGTCTTCTGTAACGACGGCCTACAGCATCTTTCTCATCATAAGCCACGTTGAAGTCCCACTTAAGATCTTCAATAATTTCGCGGGCCACATCTGGCAGTCCGTCTTTCTTAACTAACGGAAGTACAGCTGCCTTAGTAGGTGCCAGCACAGCCGGAAGGCTAAGTACGGTACGGGTTGAACCATCTTCCAGTGTTTCCTCTTTTAATGAGCTTGAGAATACCGCCAGGAACATCCTGTCAAGACCAACAGAAGTTTCTACCACATACGGCACATAATTTTCGTTCAGTTCGTTATCGAAGAACTGTAGTTTTTTGCCCGAGAACTTTTCGTGAGCCTTAAGGTCAAAATCAGTTCTTGAGTGAATCCCTTCAAGCTCCTTGAAACCAAATGGAAAATCAAATTCAATATCGGCAGCAGCATTAGCATAGTGAGCCAGTTTCTCATGATCGTGGAAACGGTATTTCTCCTCACCTAATCCAAGTGACTTATGCCATTTTAGTCTTGTTTCTTTCCAGAACTCGTACCATTTCAGTTCCTCACCTGGGCGAACAAAGTACTGCATCTCCATTTGTTCAAACTCCCTCATACGGAAAATAAACTGCCTTGCCACAATCTCATTACGGAAAGCTTTACCGGTTTGGGCAATACCAAAAGGCACTTTCATCCTACCGGTTTTCTGTACGTTAAGGAAGTTAACAAAAATACCCTGTGCCGTTTCCGGGCGCAGGTATAAGTCCATTGCACTTGCAGCCTCAGCTCCCAGTTTAGTACCAAACATAAGGTTAAACTGGCGCACCTCTGTCCAGTTTTTAGAACCGGTTTCAGGGTCGGCAATACCAAGCTCCTCGATAAGCGCTTTTACATCGGCAAGGTTTTCGGTCTCCAAGCTATGAGCCATACGTTTAAGGATAGCATCTTTCTTTTCAAGATAATCCTTAGTACGTGCATTGGTAGCCTTAAATTCCTCTTCGTTAAAAGCATCCCCATAACGGGCTTTAGCCTTATCGATTTCCTTTTGTGCTTTTTGGTTTAATTTTTCGGCATAGTCCTCAATAAGAACGTCTGCTCTGTATCTTTTTTTGGAATCCTTGTTATCAATCAAAGGGTCGTTAAAAGCATCAACGTGACCCGATGCCTTCCATGTGGTTGGGTGCATAAATATCGACGCATCAATACCTACAATGTTTTCATGCATTTGCACCATTGATTTCCACCAGTATTCCCTAATGTTCTTTTTCAGTTCGGCACCGTTCTGTCCGTAGTCATACACAGCGCTTAATCCATCATATATTTCGCTTGACGGAAATATGTATCCGTACTCCTTAGCATGCGAAATTACATTCTTAAAAATATCTTCCTGTTTTGCCATGGTGCAAAAATATAAAAAGCGATTGTATATATAAACGCCCTCTTTTATTATCTTTAGCCTAAATCAAAAATATTTTTTTGTTAACCACACCATGTTCAAAAGTTTAGTCAACTTATTATACCCCAAAACCTGTAATGGTTGCAATAATAACCTACTGGAAAACGAAACCGTTTTATGTACCGCATGCCGTCATCACTTACCTTACACACGGCACTGGCTCAATAAGGAAAATGAAACCTATAACAAATTTTACGGCAGGCTTCCGCTAGAACATGCTTCGTCCTTACTTTATTTCCATAAAGAAGGTATAGTACAGCAGCTTATACATAACCTTAAATACAGGGGGCATGAGGAAATAGGTAAGCTTTCGGGCGAATTATACATGGCTCACCTGCTAAATACAGAAGCATTACAATCGGTTACCGATGTAATTCCTGTACCGTTGCACAAAAAACGATTAAAAGAGCGCGGGTATAATCAGGTTACCGAATTTGGGAAAGCATTAGCAAACGGACTGAATGCTAATTACAATAACGCACTGTTACTTCGAAAAAGCTACACCAAAACACAAACCAAAAAAGGACTTACAGACAGGGCTGAGATTACCCGTTCGGCTTTTGACGTTAACCCCACCGAAGCCGACAGGAACAAACATTTTTTACTTATTGACGATGTAATAACCACAGGTGCCACGCTGGAAGCCTGCGGCAAAGCACTGTTAAAAATTCCGGAATCAAAGTTGAGTATCGTAACTATAGCCTATGCACACACTTAAATTTTACAAAAACATTTTATTTACACTAAATATAATTGTTATTTTGTGCTGTTAAAGGGACTTCGTATGCGCAATACTAAATTTATCATATATCTATCGGCAGTTGTATTATTTGCTTCGCTTTTATCATTAAACAGCTGTGCTAAAAGGGGAACCATATCGGGCGGACCTAAAGACACCATCCCTCCGGTGTTAGTGTACAGTACGCCAAATAATATGAAGACTGATTTTACAGGTAAGGAGATACAGATAAACTTTAGCGAATACATTAAAATTAAGGATATAAACAAACAGCTTATTATATCTCCACCCATGAAAAACAACCCTGACATTACCCCTATGGGAAGTGCCAGCAAGTTTATTCGCATCAAAATAAAAGATACCCTGCAGGAAAACACTACCTACAGTTTTAACTTCGGGCAGAGTATTACCGATAATAACGAAGGTAACCCATACTCACAGTTCAAATTTATTTTCTCTACAGGACCTTATATTGACTCGCTTATGCTAAGAGGCAATATTAAAGATGCCTTTGAGAAAAAGCCCGACAACTTTGTTACTGTAATGCTGTATGAGGCTAATGAAACTTTTAACGATTCTACCGTATATAAAGAAAAACCACGCTATGTAACCAACACACTGGACAGCATGGTAAACTACAACCTTGAAAACCTTAAGGAAGGTAAATACTACCTTTTTGCCTTAAAGGACAACAATAACAACTATAAGTACGACCCAAAGTCAGATAAAATTGCCTTTTTTGAAGAGCCTATAAGTATCCCTAACGATACGCTTTATGAGCTAACCCTTTTCTCTGAAAAAAGAGAGTTTAAAGCTTTAAAACCTATGCAGGCATCATCTAACCGTTACTTTGCAGGATATGAAGGTGATGCTAAAGATGTAACTGTAGAAGTTAAAAATGCCGCTACGCAGGAGCTTATAAAAACACTTGTTACTAAAGTACCTGAAAAAGATTCACTGCAAATATGGACTCCTAGAGACATTAATAGTGTAGCAGATTCGTTATTAATCTCAGTTAAGAAACTAGATTCTATAAAAGAGTTTGTAGTAAAACCTAAGGAAATGAAGGCAATTGACTCATTAGGAGTTTCTGCCATACAAAAAGGAACAATACACTTTAGGGATACTTTTGCTATATATACCAGCACTCCTATTGTAGATATTGACACTACCAAAATTTCGCTTATCAATAAAGACTCCATAGCAGTTCCTTTCAAGACCTCTTATGATGCTATGAAGCAAAACCTGAAAATTGACTTTACAAAAGAAGAAAGCCAAAAGTACAGCTTTACCCTGTTACCCGGTGCAATTAAAGATTTCTATGAAAAAGAGAATGACACTCTTAATTACACCGTAACAACCAAGTTGTATTCTAACTATGGTAACCTGCGCCTTAAAATTGCTAATGCAAGGCGTTTTCCTTTAATACTGGAAGTTCTTGATTCAAAAGAAAAAATAATAGGCACCAGTTATATTGAAAACGAGTCGCAAACCGAAATGGCGTTTGATAACATTCCCGCCGATATGTATTCGTTAAGGGTTATTTATGACGACAACAAAAACCGCAAGTGGGATTCGGGCAATTACCTTGAAAAACTACAGCCGGAGGAGGTACACTACTTCCTTGAAGGAACCAAACCTAAAGAAATTAACGTAAGGGAAAGCTGGGATGTAATGGAAACCTTTACACTACCATAATAAAACGATCCCTATCGTTTAAAAAACCGAATTTTTTGCGGGCTTCCAGCATAGCGTCCCTGTTTAGTGACAGGGTGATTACGTGTTCATTTCTATCTGCTTTGACAAGCTCATTTCCAAAACAATCCAACACCTGAGAGTGCCCTGGGTAGTTGTGCCCGTTCTCATCTATACCGCAACGGTTTACACCTGCCGTATAACACATATTCTCTATCGCTCTTGCCTTTAAAAGTGCATCCCATGCCTGTACCCTTGGCGTAGGCCAGTTTGCCACATACAACAGTAAATCATAATCTTCCAGATTACGCGAAAAAGCAGGAAATCTCAAATCATAACACACCAACGGACAGATTTTCCAGCCTTTATATTCCACTATAAGTTTTTCATCCCCCTGTGTATAGGCCTTGTCTTCGCCCGCTAGGGTAAACAGGTGACGCTTATCATAGGTTTGTATTTTACCGTCTGGGTGCACAAAAACAAGTCGGTTATAATACCCTTCCCCATCTTTTATTACAAGGCTGCCAGTTATAGCACATCCCTTTTGTATAGCCATAGCTTTTAACCACTGTACCGTTTCTCCATCCATTGTTTCGGCAACAGGTACGGGTTTCATGGTAAAGCCTGTAGCAAACATTTCAGGCAATATAATAAGGTCGGTTTCTTCCTCAATCCCATTTATTAAACGGGTAAAGTTTTGCCTGTTTGCTTCGTGATCTTCCCATTTAAGGGCGGTTTGTATAAGGGATATTTTCATTACATGTGTATTTTGATTAAAAGTACAAATACAACAGTACACCTGCAACTATAAAACAAAAGAGCCGCGCTAAAAGCACGGCTCAGTAACTAACCTAAACATAAACTATACTTTAATAAAAAAGTCATTTAAGACCATAACAGCACCATAATCGCCAGTCGTAACGATTTCCACAACATTACGCCGAAAGCTCTGGCTCATAAGTACCGGTATAAAAGTTATGTTTTACTCTTTATCTAAAAAAGGTTTAGCGCACACCTGTACTGTAAAATAGATTGCGGACAGCTTTTATTCCCTTTTGCCGTTAGGCCATCACAAAAAACTCAATGTTTAAAGGGATAAATTATGTGTCGCTAAACCTTGTTTTTATTGTAATACAAGAGTTGCTATCGCTCCTCCCTTTAAGGTAACAACAGCGTTTTTCTCTCCTGCATTTACTTTTACTGTTTTATCTTCTTTTGAAGTATTTTGTACAATAACCACCACATTACCGTTTGGCGTTTGGTAAGCCACGTTTGGCAGTCCGTCTGCCATATTAGAATCTACCCTTACACTACCCGGGCGCACAAACTTAGAGGCATGTGCTATAATGTAGTAAGCAGGCTCTCTTGTAACCTCGTCTCCGGTTATGGTTACCGCACCAAGGCAACGGTCACACCCTCCCCTGTCGGTATGCGGTAGTTGGTTCTCATCGGCAGCAAGGTTCCATTCTAACACGGTTTTACACCAGTTTCTTGGCGCACCTATTATAAGGTTCTCTGTATGCCATGTAAGCTCTTTTGCAAAGTCGCCCGGAGCTCCTACCCATTGCTCGGTAAAGTATAAATTCTTATTTGGATGCGCATCATGAACCTGAGAAACTGCATCGATAGTACCGCCATACAAATGGAAAGCAGAACCATCTACATACTTAGCAGCCTCTGGGTCATCAAGAATGGTAATAGGATAGTCCGGACGGTCAGCATTATGATCGTAAACTATTATCTTGGTTTTAATATTGTTCTTCTCAAATTCAGGCCCTAAATGGTCTCTCACTAATTCCTTTTGTGCCTCTGCCGGCATTAAAAGGCTAGGATTATTACCCGGGTGCAAAGGTTCGTTCTGTACGGTAACAGCATCAATGGTAATACCGTTTGCCTTCATTTCCTGTATGTACTTCACAAAGTATTTTGCGTAAGCAGGATAAAATTCAGGTTTAAGGCTACCGCCACGTGTATCGCCGTTATCCTTCATCCATACCGGTGGCGACCACGGCGAACCTAATATTTTTATATCAGGGTTTATTTTTAATATTTGCTGTAATACCGGTATAAGGTATTGCTTATCATAGCCAAGGTCAAACTTCTCCATGTTCTCATCGGTCTCCCCTTCCGGAAGATCGTTGTAAGAGAAGAGTTTCTCATCAAGATCTGAAGCACCTATACTTATCCTTATGTAGCTTACACCAATATCACCTTTGCCGGTGCCATATAGTTCCTGTAATAACTTCTCTCTTGCCGAAGCCGACATATTGGTTATGTGCTTGGCACTACCTCCGGTAAGCGTATAACCAAAACCGTCCATTTCCTGATAGGTTTTGGAAGTATCTATTGTTATTACGGTTTGATTTTCTGTTTCTTTAACTAAAAAGTTCTCCTGCTTTTCAAAAGCAACCGACTTGTCTGGCATGGTTAGCCACAGTTCGGCTTCGTTCTTTTTTTCTGCCGTTCTGCATCCTGCCAACATAGCAAGACTTAAAAGCGGCAAAGCAATCTTTTTCAGTGAGGTATTTTTTTTATGCATAATGTTTAAAAGCACCCTTAGGCCCTGTTACTGTAAATGTTTGATAAATGCGGTTTTTATTGCCATACTATAGTCGCTACCGAATTAGCTTCTACCGTATAATTTATTTTAGTATCCCCTACTATAACCGATATGTTTCTTGTAATATCACCGGCATTAAGTACCACAAGTACTTTAGAACCGTCGGTATTCACAAAAGCTACATTTTTAAGGTTAAGGGAATTATCAAACTCGGATGAGTTGACACGTTTTGCACCCGGCCTTACAAATTTTGAAAAATGGGCAAGACTGTAGTACTCAACATTTTTAGTTACCTGTCCGCCCGAACTTACGGTTACCACACCACGGCAATCTGTACAGCCTCCATTTACAGGGCCATGATTACTGTTTAGGGCAAGATTCCAAAGCAATACGTTTTTAGACCAGTTTTTAGTGGTGCCTATAAAAATATTACTCATATTCCAGTTAAGGTTTGAGGTAAAATCAGTACTCCATTCGCCTCCCGAAACCTCGGTAAAATAAAGATTCTTATTTGGGAAGGCTGCATGTACCTGATTCATTGCCGATACATCTCCGGCATAAGCATGAAAAGCCGAACCGTCTATGTACTGGCTGGCCTGCTCATCGCCCAATACCGTTATAGGATAAGACGGCTGATCGAAATTATGATCGTATGCTATAATTTTTGTATTTAATCCTGCTTCCTGAAATTTAGGACCAAGACTGTTTTTAATAAAAGTAGCCTGCTCTACAGCAGTCATTCCCATAGTAGGGTATCCTGTAGTTTCATGCAATGGTTCATTTTGAGGAGTAACCGCAGCGATATTAATACCGTGGTTTGCATAAGCATTTATATACTTCACAAAATAATCGGCATAAGTATCATACCATTGCGGATCAAGGCTACCACCTCCCAAGCTACCCGAATCCTTCATCCAGGCCGGGGCACTCCACGGACTGGAAAGTATTTTAATATCGGGAGCATAACTTAGTATAGACTGCAATACAGGAATAACATGTGCTTCATCTTCCGCTATGGAAAACTGTTCCAGGTTTGGATCAGTACTTCCGGCAGGAAGATCGTTATATGTAAAATCTTCCAGCGAAAAATCAGACGCTCCTATGGTTAACCTAAGATAGCTAAGCCCGATTCCTTCATCAGTACTAAAAAGATTTTTTAGTAAAGCTTCCTTTTCCAGAGCTCCCATCTGGCTTATTACATAGGCTGATGAACCTGTTAATGCGGCTCCGAAACCGTCAATTTCCTGATACTGCTGTGAGAAATCAACAGAAACTGACGGATAATCGGTCGCATTGTTATCATAAATAGCTACTGAAGACTGCTGGCTTAATAACTTAGTCTTGTTCCCTGTGGTTACCCAAACATCGGCACTGCCTATAACATTTCCGTTATTTTGGGACGGTGGTGATGGCGGTGGGGTTGTTCCTCCGTCTTCACTGCTCGAACATGACAAAAACATACAGGCTAAGCCAAAAAACCAAAGCAATTTCTTCATGATACTATTTTATTCTTAATTATACCCTTCGTTTTGAACAAGGTTAGGATTTCTGTTTATTTCCTGTTGTGGTATTGGAAGGTAAGCCTCAAATGCCTGCATATTATAGTTTACCGGCTGGCCATCTCTTAAATCAATATCCTCAACATTGTTCATTACTTCTACCACAACACCATTTCTCACAAGATCATCCCAACGGTGCGCTTCCTGAGCAAGCTCAAGCCTTCTTTCCTTCAGGATTACCTGTTTCATAACTGCTGTAGAAGCCATTTGCTCTGTAGTCAAATCAGGAAGGTTTACCCTTTCCCTTACTTTATTTACTTCTGTAGCAGCTGCAGCAATATCACCAAGGGCATTGTGTGCCTCTGCTTTTAAAAGGATAATATCTGCAAGACGAAGTAGGTAAACATGGTCAGAACTTGCCCAACCCATAGCATTTTTCCACTTGTATGCAAAAGGAATAGAGCTACCTGTAGCATTACCCCAGTACTCGTCTACCCAGCTTACTTCTTCAAAAAGGATGGTTGCATTTTTACGAATCTCGTCACCTTCAGAATCAAAAGCATCAACTAAATCGTGAGATGGCGTTACAAATTTTCTCCATGTATCACCACTAACAGATGGTGGTAGGTGCATTTGCGGAGCCCATGTACCTTCGTTACCTCCTAAGTACTGTATTTCAAGTATCGATTCCATGTTATTGTAGTGGCTACCGTCAAACAATTCGCTATAACTACCCATAAGATTGTAACCTGCCGGGCTTGTAAGCACCATGTTTGCGTAGCTTATTACCTGACCATAATCAGGGTTTGGCTTTTGAGCATAAGCTTTGGCAAGCAAAGCATATGCAGCACCTTTTGTAGCACGTGCCTTGTTTGTACTTGGATCATCACCATAAGTATCGGGCAGCATAGATGCAGCTGTTTCAAGATCAGTAATGATTTGTGCATATACCTCTTCAGCTGTGTTACGCGGCTGTCTTGTTACTGATGGATCGGCAGAATTTACCGGAGCCGTAATAAGAGGCACACCTCCAAATAATCTTGCAAGCGTATAGTAATGGTAAGCCCTTAAAAAGTAAGCTTCTCCCATTACCTGCTCTCTTCTTTCCTCTGTAATTTGCTGAGATACACCCGGAGTTTGCTCCAATACCACATTAGCTTTTGCAATCGCATTGTATATCGCAGCCCATGCATTAAAAACCCTTCCGTTTGCCGTTTCTATATTGATAGCATCTATCTGGAAAACCTCAGGATTATCGCCACCTGCATAGTGGTTGTCTGAACGCACATCTGAAAACAGGATATGATCCCAAACATAGTAATCGTTACCCTGAAAAGATTCATACACACCTGTTAGAGCTGCCTCAATCTGGTCGCCTGATGTGTAGGCATTGTCTTTAATAGACTGCGATATCGGGGTATCGTCCAGTCCGTCTTCACAGGCAGTTAATAAAAAACCTGCCAGTAAAAGTGAAAAAACTATTTTTTTATTTCTCATAATCATGCTGTTCTGTTAATTAAAGTGATGCCCTGATACCAAAAATTATGTTTCTGGTTTGTGGGTATGTTCCGTAATCTATACCATATACCTGAGTACTGTTTCCTGCAAAGTTCACCTCTGGGTCAAAACCTTTGTAGTTTGTTATAGTAAACAGGTTCTCTCCTGTAGTATATATACTTAGGTTACTAAGACCTATTTTATCGGTAACATTTTTAGTAAAGTTGTAGCTTAATGTTATCGCTTTAAGTCTTAGGTATGATCCGTCTTCAATATATCTTGAAGAAATTCTTGAGTTAGCAATACTACCATCTGTAGATACTCTTGGGATATCAGTGACATCACCAGGCTGTTGCCAGCGGTCTAATACTGCTGTCGACTGGTTTTTAGAGTTAATCATACTTTCGGTCTCAATTCTTGTAGCATTAAAAATATCGTTACCCTGAGATCCTTGGAAGAATATATTAAGGTTAAAGTTTTTGTAGCCAAGATTATTAGTTACACCATAAATAAAATCAGGGTTAGGGTTACCAATTATCTTACGGTCATCATCTGTAGGGTTAAAAGTTGCTTCTCCATCTGCACCTATGTAGTATACATCACCAGTAGCCGAATCTACACCACCCCACTCATATCCGTAAAAAGTACCTACCGGCTGACCTTCCTCAAGGCGAACTGCATCACCTCTTCCTGCAACATTACCTGCAGAAACTGTTTCACCTACAAGACTTGTAATTTTATTTCTGTTGAAAGAAATATTAAGATCTGTTGTCCATCTAAAATCACCATCCATGTTTACAGAACTCACAGCAAATTCAAAACCTTTGTTTTCAATTTCACCAGCATTCATTAATGCTGTATCAAAACCTGTAGATCTTGGTATTGGCACATATAGTAACAGGTCGTTACTGTTTTTCTTATAATAATCGGCTGTGAAACGTATTCTGTTATTAAACAACGCTAAATCGATACCGATGTTAAGTTGCTCTGAAGCCTCCCATTTCAAATCTTCATTCTGGATTCTTCCCGGATAGTTACCCGGCTGTGCAGCTCCGCCAATAGGATAGTTAGAACCCGGAACCACAGTACCGTACCAAGCATAGTTTGCAATACCTGTATCGTTACCTACAAGACCCCAACCTGCTCTAAGTTTTAAATCGTTTACTGCTTTTATATTTGAGAAAAACTCTTCGTTTGAAATTCTCCATCCTGCCGAGAACGACGGGAAGTAACCCCATTTTTGGTTTGGTCCGAATTTAGTAGAACCATCTGCCCTGAAGTTAGCCGTTAAAAGGTATTTATCGTCAAAACCATAGTTTACTCTCGAAATTACAGATGAGTTAACCTGCTCTGTCTTATCAGCAGTAGCCGTAACAATTTGCGAACCCCCGTTTGGAGTAGAGATAGCATCTCCTGCAAAGTTTCTTGTTTCTATACTACTGTTCTCTGCACGCCATTTTTGGTACACTGTACCGGCAAGAGCCTCAAAATGGTGTTTTTTAACATCAAGAGTATATGTTAATGTATTCTCGAAGTTGTAGTAGTTGTTTAACCATGTTTGGTAACGGCTTATACCTTTCATGGCACGTCCGTAACTTGTAGTATAAGGGTTTAGGAAATAATCGCTTTTCGCACTGCTGAAATCGATACCTAAAGCCGATCTGAATTTTAATCCTTTAAGGAAGTTAATTTCGGTATATACATTACCAAAAACTCTTTGGTTTCTGTAACCTCTCTGAGCTGCATCGGTACTTGAAATAGGGTTTTCCCAATCCTGGAACGGGTTACTTGTAAAGGTTCCGTTCTCATTATAGATACCAATGTTTTGCGGAGTAGTAAGCACCCCAAGGATAACACCTCCCTGATTAACGGCAGAGTTATCGGTCACATCAACATCATTATAATCAACATAGTTAAAGTTAGTACCTACTTTCAGCCAGTCTGCAACTTCCTGAGAAAGGTTAACCTTAAATGTTTTTCTTTTCATTTCAGCACTTCTTACTGCACCTTCCTGGCTTACAAGACCTCCGGACATGTAGTATGAAGTTTTGTTTGATTTACCTGAAACCGATATTTGGTGACTGTTAGAGAAACCTGTTTGGAATACTTCATCCTGCCAGTTAGTATCGGCGGTATATAAGTCCCAGTTGGTATTTCTACCCATCTCCTCCATTAAATCTCTATACTGAGCAGCGTTAAGCACATCAAGTTTTTTCCATACACTCTGGAAACCTACATAAGTATCATAACTAATAACCGGTTTCTCTGATTTACCTTGTTTAGTGGTAATGATTACAACACCATTACTACCCTGAGAACCGTAAATTGCAGCCGCCGAAGCATCTTTAAGTATAGACATGCTTTCGATATCGGCCGGATTAAGAGAACGGGTATCTGATGTTACAACACCATCTATCACATAAATAGGGTCACTGCCCCCTGCAATTGAACTTGTACCACGTACACGTACGCTAAATCCTCCACCCGGTTTACCCGAGTTAGAAATAACCTGAACACCGGCTGCCTGTCCCTGTATAAGGCTGCTTACCTGGTTGTTTACACGGTTTTCAAACTTCTCACCATCAATAGTTGCAACTGCACCTGTAATATCTTTTTTATCCTGCGAACCATAACCTACAACAACCACCTCGTTAAGAAGTGTGGCATCTTCTGCCATTCTTACCTCAATAGTTCGGTTATCAATTACAAGAACTTCTTTTGTTCCGTATCCGATATAACTAAATACTAATACATCACCTGCATCGGCCTTAATAACAAAGTTACCGTCCATGTCTGTAGATGCATTAGCCTGCTTACCTTTTACCAGTATATTAACGCCCGGTAGGGTAATACCTGTTGCGTCGTCCACAACACTACCTTTCACATCAATAGACTGTGCGAAAGCTGCGGTCGTAAAACACAACACAATTAAAATTAAGTAGTTTTTGAATCCCATAGATTTTAAGTTAGAGTTATTTAAATTAATGAAAACAACAACTTACTTTGCTATTCAGAATTTCCCAAATGGCCAAATTGAGAAAAGTCCGGTTTTAGTAAAGCCGAAATCGTTTTCGGTTTAATTTTGATAGGTGCCAAATTATAATTATGTAAAGAACAGGGTTAAAAATTGAATACACTTTATTTACACCACTCTTAAAAAAGCACTACTTTTTTAGTTACTTTTTTTTTACAAAAAACTAATAACCAATTTTTTAAAAGAAAAAAATAATTGCGTATTTCAATCTTTTTAATAGCTTTGCTTTCCCTTAAAAAGCTATTTTTACAACGTTTTCGCTTATTTTTATTTAACAAAGTGATGACAAAGCCTTAACAAAGCACATGAAAAAAAACATTTTCTACATTTTCGCCCTCCTTTTTTTTCATTTATCGTTTTTTGGACAGGACTCCATAAAACCTAATCAGGCTTTTACCGGAAAAATAAAACAGTATACCCGAAACGATTTTAATGCCGATCCGCAGTTTTGGACCATGTGCGAAGACAGTAGTGGCACAATTTTTTTTGGTAATAATGACGGGGTAGTAATTTTTGACGGAGAACACTGGCAAAAAATAAATCTGCCTAACAACTCATCTGTCAGGAGCTTGCAAATAGGCCATGACAACATGGTATATGCCGGAGGCTACAACGAGATAGGCACCATACAAAAAGACAATAACGGAAGGTACTTTTACAAGTCCCTGATGGAAGACCTCCAGCTAGAGAACAGAAATATTGAAAACATTTGGCAAATACATGCCCTTAACAATAAACTACTGTGCCGTTCTTTTGATGAACTTATAGTTATTACCGGAAAAACAGCAACGCATATCCCGGCGGCTAATTCATTTATCTACTCTAACCTTGCCGGAAACAGCTACTATATACAGGATGTAAATCATGGCATTTTAAAACTGGACAATAAAGGCAGGGAACTTACTTTAGTATTCCCTTCAACCGAATATAACAACGAGGAAATATCGGCTATACTTCCGGAAGCAGGAGGCAAAATACTGGTAACTGTAAAATCTGGAAACGTGTATGAAGGTAATCCGGAAACCGGTACTATGCAGTTACTGAATAACGTTTTTACCAACCTACCAAAAGACCAAATCATATCGGCCATACGATACTCAGCAGATGCTATTTTTCTTGGAACTTTGAGCTCAAAAATACTGGTAATAAACAATCAGGGCGAAGTACTTAAAACACCTGCGGTATTTCAAAACTTGCAGGATGCTGTAATACATCAACTCTACAAAACAGCTTCAAACAATGTATGGGCCATGCAAAACATTGGTCTTGCTTTTATAGATTTTAAATCACCATACACATACCTGTTCAATAAAGCCTCGGTATACGATGCTCTTGTTCATAACAACACTTATTATCTGGCAACCAATCAGGGTGTGTATTATTCTACACAAAACTCAGGTTCACAGGCGCTTGATTTTAAAAAAGTGCCTAACCTTCACGGGCAGGCATGGTCGGTACAGCTTTTAGACGGAGACATTATTGCCGGACACGATAATGGCCTTTTTAAAATTGAAAACGGACAGGCTTCTAAAATTGGCAATACAAACGGCTTCTGGAAAGCCACACCTATAAAAAATAAAAAAGGCTTTTACCTTGCCTCACAATACAATGGGATTTACCTGTTGGAAAAGAATGAAGGCGAATGGATATTACATAACAAAATAACCGGTTTTGACGAATCGTCACGTGATATTATGGCTTCAGATGAAAACGACACTTACTGGATTTGCCACGGCTATAAAGGGGTTTTCAGGATAAGGATTAACACTACTTATGAAAGAGTAAGCTCTGTTGACCATTTCACCAATAAAAACGGACTCGGATCATCTTTTAACGTGAATGTTACCCGCTGGAAAAACGAGGTTGTATTTACTACCAATACCGGAATATATCGCTTCAATTCCAACAACAACCGATTTGAGCCCCACGCACAACTCAACTCAATATTAGACAGCAGTAAAAACACACGTAAACTTACTGAATATGGTGACAAGACCTGGTTTGTACAGGACGATGAGGCAGGCTACTTTTTTACCAACGAGAAACACCCAAGCCTGCACAAAGACCTTTTCCTGAACCTTAAAGGAAATTTTAACCGTGGCATGGAATGTATTGTAAGCCTTAACCCTAACAAGGTGTTGTTTGGAACCACAACAGGACTGTATCTCTACAATATAGAAAGTAATAAAAACAGCGAAGGTATTAATACTATAATAACCCAAATATCTTATTCAAAAGACCAGGAACTTAAATTATTACCGCTTTCAACCATTGAAGAAGCTACGCTACCTAACCAAACCGATATATTACGTTTTGAGTTTGCCACACCAAAAATGACTCATGGCACCGAGGTACAGTATAGTTATATACTGGAAAATGTGGACAAAAACTGGTCTACATGGCAAAACATTGCTTATAAGGAATACACCCACCTTAGGCCGGGTAATTATAGTTTTAAGGTAAAAAGCCGCAACACCGCCGGACTTACCGGCACCGAGACTGTATACAAGTTCACTATACTACCTAAATGGTATCAAACTACATTAGCTTACGCACTATATATAATAGGTGCTATATTACTTTTATTTATGATTATACGCTACATCAGTAAGCGTATGGAAAGGGAACACCAAAAAAGCCAAAAAGAGGCTCAGCGCACTAAAAAAATGCTGGAACTGGAACTGGAGCAGCTAAAGTTACAACGCGACAAGGAAGAGATTAAACGTGACAAAATGCATCTGGAGGAAGATGTACTGAATAAGAGTAAGGAGCTAGCTAATTACACTATGCTACTGGCAAGCAAAAAAGATATTTTCTCTGAAATTACCGATGACCTAAAGCAACTAAAAGAAAGCGTCAAAAATGAAGACTCCCGTAAAAAGATACTGGAGATGTTCCAAAAGCTTAATCAACATAAAATTGGAGAAGAATACATGGAGGTTTTTGATGTGAACTTTGAAAAGGTACACCACAATTTCTTCGAAAGATTAAAGGAATTAAACCCTACCCTTACCAAGAGAGAACTTAGGCTATGCGCTTTCGTTAAAATGAACCTTACTAATAAGGAAATATCACCCCTGCTGAACATTTCCCTGCGAGGCGTGGAGAACGCCCGTTACAGGGTTCGAAAAAAGCTTAATGTAAACCATGAAGACAACTTTGTTTCCTTCCTGGAAGGCGTAGCCAATGAAGCAGGAGACACCACAGATTAAACAAAAGCACATATAAATAAAAAAGCACCCAATCGGGTGCTTTTTTATATCGATATAAAATGATATTCTTATTTGATACTTGCCACAAGGTACTCTCTGTTCATACGGGCAATGTTCTCAAGAGAAATTCCTTTAGGACATTCAACCTCACAAGCACCTGTATTAGTACAGTTACCAAATCCTTCCTCATCCATTTGTCTTACCATGTTAAGTACACGTTGAGTAGCCTCTATCTTACCTTGTGGTAATAAAGCATACTGAGATACTTTAGCACCTACAAACAGCATAGCAGAACCGTTTTTACAACTAGCCACACAAGCACCACAACCAATACATGCAGCAGCTTCAAACGATCTGTCTGCATCATGCTTAGATACAGGGATTGCGTTAGCATCCATAGTACGGCCTGAAGTGTTTACAGAAACGAAACCACCTGCCTGTTGGATTCTGTCAAACGCAGTTCTGTCAACAATAAGATCTTTAATTACAGGGAAAGCTTTAGATCTCCATGGTTCAACATAAATTGTATCGCCATCTTTAAAAGACCTCATGTGCAGCTGACATGTAGTGATTTTAGTATCAGGTCCGTGAGCTCTACCATTAATGTAAAGCGAACACATACCACAAATACCTTCACGACAGTCGTGGTCAAACGCTACAGGTTCTTTTCTCTCTCCTACAAGCTGCTCGTTTAACTGGTCAAGCATTTCAAGGAATGAGCTGCTTGTAGAAACATTATCAAGCTTGTAAGTCTCTATTTGTCCTTTAGATTTAGCATCTTTCTGACGCCAGATTTTAAGGGTTATGTTTATATATTTTGAAGCCATCTCTCTAGTTTTTTATTTGTAATTCCTTGCTGCAATTTTGATAAACTCATAGTTAAGCTCCTCTTTATGCAACGTTTCTTTATTGATATCATCTCCCTGGTATTCCCAAGCTCCTACGAAAGAGAAGTTTTCGTCATCACGTAACGTCTCTCCTTCAGAATCCTGGTACTCTTCCCTAAAGTGACCTCCGGCAGATTCTTTACGTTGTAAAGCATCCATTGCCATTAGCTGACCAAGTTCCATGAAATCGGCAACACGAAGTGCTTTTTCAAGCTCGGTATTAAGCTCATTAGCAGTACCCGGTACATAAACATCATTATGGAACTCTTTTCTAAGTTGGTCTATCTCATTTATAGCCTCTTTAAGTCCCTGCTCGTTACGGGCCATACCCACTTTGTTCCACATAATGTGCCCCAGCTGTTTGTGGAAATGATCTACCGATTTAGAACCGTTATTGCTAAGGAATTTATCGATTTGTGCTTTTACGCTGTTTTCTGCTTCAGCAAACTCCGGTGAGTCTGTTGAGATTTTACCTGTACGAATGTCGTTGGCAAGGTAATCAGAAACAGTGTAAGGAAGTACAAAGTAACCATCTGCAAGACCCTGCATAAGTGCAGAAGCACCTAAGCGGTTAGCACCGTGGTCAGAGAAGTTAGCCTCACCGGCAACAAAACAACCCGGAATTGTACTTTGCAGGTTATAGTCAACCCAAACACCACCCATGGTATAGTGTACCGCAGGATAAATTTTCATTGGTGTTTCATAAGGGTTTTCATCAGTAATTTTTTGGTACATCTGGAAAAGGTTACCATATTTCTCCTCAATCCATTGCTTACCAAGTTTGATCACCTCTTCATCACTTGGATTATGGTTACCCTGAGCGTAAGCGGTTTGTTTACCTTTGCTTACAATCTCTGAAGAGAAATCAAGATATACACCTTCGTTTGTATCGTTATCCTCAATACCATAACCGGCATCACAACGCTCTTTTGCAGCTCTCGATGCAACGTCACGCGGTACAAGGTTACCAAAAGCAGGATATCTTCTCTCCAGGTAGTAATCTCTGTCAGCCTCTGCAATTTGTGTTGGTTTTAATTTACCTGCACGAATAGCCTCAGCATCTTCTTTTTTCTTAGGAACCCAAATACGCCCTGAGTTACGTAATGACTCAGACATAAGCGTAAGCTTAGACTGGTTAGTACCGTGAACCGGGATACATGTTGGGTGAATTTGTACATAACAAGGGTTAGCGAAGTAAGCACCTTTTTTATGTATTTTCCAGGCAGCTGTTACGTTACTTCCCATTGCATTTGTAGAAAGGAAATAAACGTTACCGTAACCACCTGATGCGATAATCACCGCGTGAGCAGAATGTCTTTCAAGCTCACCTGTAAGCAGGTTACGTGCAATGATACCACGAGCTTTACCGTCTACCTTAACGATGTCAAGCATTTCGTGACGGTTGTACATTTGTACACGACCAAGACCGATTTGTCTTGAAAGTGCTGAGTAAGCTCCTAATAAAAGCTGCTGACCTGTTTGTCCTGCAGCATAAAAAGTACGCTGTACCTGTACACCACCAAATGAACGGTTATCAAGAAGTCCGCCGTAATCACGTGCAAACGGAACACCCTGAGCCACACACTGGTCTATAATATTACCGGAAACCTCTGCAAGACGGTGAACATTTGCCTCACGTGCCCTGTAGTCTCCTCCTTTAATTGTATCGTAAAACAGCCTGTAAACGCTGTCACCATCATTTTGATAATTTTTTGCAGCATTAATACCACCCTGTGCAGCGATTGAGTGCGCACGACGTGGAGAATCCTGAAAACAAAAAGCTTTTACATTGTACCCCATCTCACCAAGTGAAGCTGCAGCCGAAGCTCCTGCTAAACCTGTACCTACAACAATTACATCAATTTTAGGTCTGTTGTTTGGAGCAACCAGTTTTAAATGGTCTTTGTAATCCGTCCATTTGTCTGATATATGCCCTTCTGGTATTTTAGAATCTAACTTCATAGTATTGATGTTGATTTATTTTAGAATAAAGTGAATAAAAACCGGAATAGAAGCAAATAAAAGCGGTACTACTACAGAAAATGCCTTTCCGAAATTTTTGATAAGTGAATTGTATTTTGGATTATTTAATCCTAACGATTGGAAAGCACTGCTAAACCCGTGGTACAGGTGGAATGCTAAAACAAACATTGCAAATACATATAGTATAGTGGCAATTAAACCCCATTTTTCATGTTTAAAGAAATCTACAGTTACTTTATAAAGATCTTTGTAACCTTCTTTAAGTTTTACATGAGCATTAGCATCATAAAACTGAGTTCTGTTCTTAATTTCTATATTACCCTGCTCAACCTGAGCTACAGGCATGTAACCGCCATCTGTAGTAAGGTAAAGATCCTGCTTCATACCACCAACTTCGATTTCAACCTTTTGAAGCGGCATATTTTTATCAAAATGCATTACTGCCCAAAAGTTAACCATATGCGTAACGATGAAAACTAAAATCAAAGTACCTAAAACCGCCATGTTTCTGGAAGCCCAAACCGTATTGCTTGAAGCACTGTTTTTAACATAGCCTACAGGCCTTGCTTTTTTGTTTTGTACTGTAAGCAATATCCCGTCTACAGCGTGAAAAAGGATTGAGAAGTAAGTTAGGTAAGACAGTAATTTTACCGCTGGGTTAGTTGTCATAAACAACGCATACTTGTTGAAATTAAGAGCCGCGTTTTCTCCTGTTGCAAGCAATTGAAGGTTACCTATTAAGTGTCCGATTAAGAACAAACATAAAAATAAACCTGTCAAAGCCATCCAGTATTTTTTTGCAAGCGACGACTTCAATAGTGCAGATTTTGCCATAGTATTTGTGAAATATAGTTTTTTAAAAAATCATACAAAAATAAAGGTAAAAGAAATTAACTACAACCTTTGAGAGCTAATTTATAATCAGTATAAAGTAGGGCGATTTTATGCATTTTTTTCAGTAAAATTTTGCGAAATATCTTTTTAATCTTAAAAAACTTTAAAAAGTACAATAAAATCACAATACGCCTATACATTTTTAGACCTTTATTAATGAGTTTTGGTCATATCCTCATCAACAACCAATATAAAATCGGCTTTTCCCTTGTTTTCTTCTTCCAGCTTCGAGACGGCTTTTTGGGAAACCGACGATATTGTAATCACCTTTACACTGGGATCATTTTGTTTTAGATACCACGAAATTCCTTCAAAATTATCACTGTGATATGTTCCGTTAAAATGGATAAAAACATAACCATCTTTTATATTTTCGGTAATAAAATGCGCCATGGTCGCATCTTTTATAGCCTGCGCCTTTGGCATATTCTCACCACCGTGGCCACCCATCATTTCCATCATCTTTTTATAGCCCGGCAAAGTACCATCATACGGTATTGGTAAAGGCGCTATCCAGCTTTTTTCTTCATCACTAAGTAATTCCAGAGATTCAATTCCCTGCTTATATACCTGACTGGCATACCTACGCGGAACATTGGTAGCTATAAAAGGGATATTATTCTCCTTAGCATAGTCAACAATAGGCTTGTAATCTGTTTTATAATTACTCCATAAACGCGCAACGGTATCAAGCGCTTTCTGGTCAATCTCACCATCAAGATACTGCTGTAGCTCGTCCTGATTATCGGCTTCAAACATCTCTGCCCCTAGTACCAGATATTTTTGCGCAGCCATATCTTTCGTAAATTCCAATTGGAGCCAGTGTACTAACGAATTGTCATGATATTCACCAAAAAGCACTACCTGGGCTTCTCTGGCTTTCTTTAAAAGTTTCTTATAAGTAGTCTTTTTTCCGTCTTTAGTGTACAGTTGGTATGGCTGTTTATCCTGAGCCTGAGTAGCTAAGGCAAAAAACAGCAGTAATGCCAGTAATTTTTTCATAGGATAGTGGTATTTTAAACGGGACCAAATTAAGATATAATACTGTGTTTTAAAATTAATACATTGTAAAATTTTGACCCTGTTTATTCTCAAATCCGCAAAAATGCCGTCTTCAGATAATTTTAAACACATTATTAGACTGGTCTGCGTAATTTTACCTTTCAAAAAAGAATACAATGACTACCGGAATAGATGCTATTGCATTTGATATAGCTAAACTGCACTTACCCATTACTACACTTGCCAAAGCAAGGAATATAGACCCCGACAAACTTGAAAAAGGACTGGGATTATTAAAAATGACATTGCCCGACACTCATCAGGACACTGTTGTTTTTGCAGCTAATGCACTTACCAGGCTTATAAAAGAGAATAATCTTGACCCTAAAGAGATTTCGCGTATATATGTAGGTACAGAAAGCGGTATTGACAGCTCTAAACCCATAGGATCGTTTGTAGTAACGTTAATGGAGCAGTTGCATGGTGAAGGCAGTTTTTCACATTGCGATACGGTAGATTTAACTTTTGCCTGTATAGGTGGCGTAGACGCTTTACAAAACTGTATTGATTTTGTAAGATTAAATCCGGAACAAAAGGCGGTAGTGATTACCAGTGATATTGCCAAGTATGATTTGGAATCAACCGGAGAGTACACTCAGGGCGCAGGTGCACTTGCTATGCTTGTAACCGCTAACCCAAGGATTATTGCCTTTAACCACAAGTGGACTGTTAGCACAAAAGGGGTATTCGACTTTTTTAAACCGTACCGTACCATAGAAAAACAAGCCATAAACGGAAACACTAATAACGATAAATGGTTTGGCAACCTTGAGGCAGAAATTGAAATACACAAAGATCAGCCTGTATTTGACGGACAGTATTCCAACCAATGTTATACTGACCGTACCCGTGAAGCCTACTTTAGGTTTAAGGAAGCTAACAATATTATAGGTTCTCTTTATGACAGATGGGAAAGCATTATAATGCACCTACCTTATGCTTACCAAGGGCGCAGGATGTTTAGTGAAATATTTGCACTAGATGCAGAAACACCTATGGTAACAAAAGGAAGTGAAGACTATACTACTAAACTGAAAGAAATAAGCAAAAGCGACGAATACAGGAGTTTTGTAAATCAAAAAATGCAACCTGCCGAACCTGCATCGTCACTTATAGGCAACCTTTACACAGGCTCTGTATTTATGGGACTATTATCTGCGTTAAGTCAGTATAACGAGAAAGGCAACGATGTTACCGGAAAAACATTCGGTTTCCTTGCCTACGGAAGTGGTTCAAAATCAAAAGTATTTGAAGGGACAATACAAAACGGATGGAAGGCAGCAACAGAAAAAGCTCAGCTTTTTGAAACGCTTGCCAAAAGCCACGAAATCAATTTTGAAAACTATTTGGCTTTACATAAAAAAGAACAGCAAACAAGCCTGCTACAACCTCATAACGAATGGGTTTTAGACTCTATAGAAAAAGAAAAACCTAACTTAACAGGTGCGAGATATTATAAGTGGGTAGAGTAACGCTATTAACGGAATGTATCCCAATACTTATCACATATTGAAAAGAGTTCATCAAGCGAAATAGTGTTCATTTTCTCGTCACAAACCTCAATTCTATTAGCCGAAATCCTTAAAACGCCACCACAATAGTCAAAAGTCTTATCATACTGATTGCATATTACCTCGACCAAATCGTCTTTTATATTAGCACTTAAAATTTCAAGTTCTGCCTGAAAAATTTTTTCAGGCTTAATTACAAGTTCTGTAGGTAAATCAATAAGATTAGGCCATGTTTGAAAACTGAGATGACTAACCTCAAACAGTTTTATGTAAAAAAAACTATAGTTTAAATTTATCAATTCTGCCAAATAGGCACATTCAATTTTCAAATTGAGTGAGGTCATATCCCCACTATATCCAGAAATACACCCATCATGAAAAATTGAAAAAACATTCTCTATATCAGTCATAAACATTTCAAAAGTAAAAAACGTAAAGAAATCATTTATCCTTCATACTCCTAACCATCTATCTCTAAATTAATCATTTCAGCCTGCAAAGCACCATTGATAAAATGAACATCAAAGAAGTAGCAATAATCACTATCAGGCATGCAAAACGTAACAACCAACGGAATTGATTTATCAATAATTTCAAAATCAATCAGCACCGATTGTAAAATCATATTATCATAATCAGGGAGTTTATCTTTAAAATCTTCCTTCCTAAAAGTGATTGTATCCTGTAATTTTGTATTAATAAGATGAATTACTTTTTCTCTATAAAACAATTTCACATTTCTTCCTGAACCTTCAACTGTCTGCTCAAATGACACATTATCTGTAAATTCAGATAAAACCTTAAATGTAACATCACCAAGAAACACAGCCCCTTCATCGTCAATAGATTTCTGCTGAGGCTCATAACGATCCTGTTGGTCAATATTGGCATCGGCAGCAAGAGTGACTGTATCTGAAACAGCAGTAACCGGAACCTCGCTCTCAATAGTTTCTTTTTTCTTCTCACAACCGCAAAGAAAAAGAATAATAACAATCAAAAAGCCTAAATACCTGTTATTCATTTTCAACTTTAAGCTTTTTAAAGTAGTGTTTCTTATCGGCAAAATCTACAAAGTACTCCGGTATGGTATTATTTTTACGGGCATATTCACCATCGGCATAAACCCCATAACCGAAGCCACATTCATATTGCTCGTCTAAAATCTCAATTATCAGTTTATCATCGGTAAAGGTCATACTCCATTTACACCCATCATCAGAATATTGTGTTTTACGCTCAAAAACACCCTTCCCATCAACAATGCTCACCCTGCCATACAGGTCACCCATATTATACGATGGCTCTCCCACTTCAATATTGATATAGAAAAGAATGGTAGAATCGCTCTCGGGGTAAACAAGTACCTCCCCGTTCCCGAAGTCGGTTCCTTCACCATATGTATATTTACCGGCATACTTAACCGTTTCGAGTTCAGCCGGGTCCTTTTTTCTCATTTGCGCCATACCAACTGATGAAACCAACAGGAAAGCAGCTAAAACGAAATACATTTTTCTCATGATGTGGCTATTAATTTTAGTAAATATAAAAAACTCCCTTATTCGTTTAACATTATTTCGTTTTAATCTTAGTACTTTTGGTATTCAAAATAAAAAACGTTTATCATGAAATACCATCAGATAGACCGCAACCTGTTTATAAAGAACCGTAAAAAATTTACGGCAGAAATGAAACCGAAAAGCGTTGCGGTATTCAATTCAAACGATATTTATCCTATTAGTGCCGACAGCACAATACCTTTCCAGCAACACCGTGATATTTTTTACCTGAGCGGTGTAGACCAGGAAGAAAGCATACTGTTACTTTGCCCGGATGCCCCATACGAACACCTGCGTGAAATACTTTTCCTGCGTGAAACAAACGAGCACATCGCTGTTTGGGAAGGAGAGAAATTAACAAAAGACCGTGCCTTTGAAGTATCGGGCATTAAAAGCGTATACTGGCTACAGGACTTTGAAAAAGTACTTTTTGAGGTAATGACTTACTGCGATACCATGTACATTAATACAAACGAGCACTACCGTTCATCTGTACAAACAGAAACACGCGAGGCACGTTTTGTAAAATGGTGGAAAGAGAAATACCCTGCACATCAGGTAGCAAAAAGCAACCCTATACTGCAACGCCTTCGTTCTATTAAAGAAAGTGAAGAGCTTGACTTACTGCAAAAGGCTTGTGACATTACCGAAAAAGGTTTCCGCCGTATACTTTCGTTCACCAAACCGGGTGTAATGGAATATGAGATTGAAGCCGAATTTATCCATGAGTTCATCCGTAACCGTTCTAAAGGTTTTGCTTACGGACCGATTATCGCATCGGGGGCTAATGCTAACGTACTGCACTATGTGGAGAACAACCAGCAATGCCGTGAGGGCGAACTGATTCTTTTTGATGTAGGTGCCGAATATGCCAACTACTCAAGTGATATGTCGCGTACTATACCAGTATCAGGTCGTTTTACCGACAGACAGAAAGAGGTATACAATGCCGTACTACGTGTTAAGGACGAGGCTACAAAAATGCTTGTACCGGGCGCGCTATGGAAACAGTACCATATGGAAGTGGGTAAAATAATGACATCAGAGCTTTTAGGACTTGGTCTTTTAGATAAAGCTGATGTACAGAACGAAAACCCGGACTGGCCTGCGTACAAAAAGTATTTTATGCACGGTACATCTCACCACTTAGGTCTTGATACTCACGACTACGGTTTACTGGTTGAACCAATGAAACCGAATATGGTATTTACGGTTGAACCGGGAATTTATATTCCTGCCGAAGGTTTTGGTATCCGTCTTGAAGATGATGTAGTAATACAGGAAAGTGGCGAGCCGTTTAACCTTATGCGCAACATTCCTATTGAAGCAAATGAGATTGAAAGCTTGATGAATCAGTAACAAACACTGGTTAATTGCGATATAACAGAATAACGGCTCATAATTATGAGTCGTTATTTTTTTCTTTAAACCTTATCTCTTGCGGCAAAGGCTGGCAAAGGGTTTTATTGACAATCTTTTCCCGCATCATTTCTTTTTTATTAAAATGGCGGGATATGTTTTGTATTATCTCTGTATAGTTATCCCAGTCGCCATTTTTATAATAGAAGACTTTTATCGATTTACAGTTATGATGTTCGAATATCTTATTTAATAATATCCTATCAGACAACCCACAGGAATGCCCCATTATATATACCTGAAATATTTCACTTTCAACAAAATCAAGCATATCCTTATAATTTGAATTTTGCAGATACTGAAATGATTTTATGTTACGCAGATACTCATTATCATCCTTATTCTCAATCTTTTTGTAATCATCATCCATTTCATCTCCAAAACCAAAATTGATTTTATTCTCAGAATCATTTAACCTACCATGAATTTGGATTATTCTGCATCCTCCATATATATGAGGAAAAGTATTCATCGCTTCACAATAATTATCAGCCGTAGACGTATAATTAAAATTTAAAAACAAACATTTCTCTCCTTTTTCATTATCGTAGCTTAATTTACTTTGACTTAAATTTCTTTTTACCTCTCCCTGATCTCTATAACTAAATTCTTTTAAGTACAAATCAGTTTTTCTGGTTTGAACGTCGAATAATTCTGTAAGTAGATTTGAATTTTCAGAAGGTGATTTGAAGTCAAACCTTGAATTTATATTTTCATTTAAATATTGTTCCAAAAGATTTTTTACCTGCTCAAACTCACGATTAAGCTTCTTAACTTTAACATCATCAAACTCTTCCAAACATCCTTTCAAAAGCCTGTAGTATTCATTTTCAATATCAACCCAATTTTTAATTGAAAAGTGATCATTAATTGATTGAAAAAAACTATTCCCAAATCTAACCCTTAAACTAAAACTACTATTTTTATTCATTTTACATTTAATTAGAAAAGATTTGAATTCTTTATAATTCTTTATTCCGAGAAACCATTCTAATACTTCTCTTGAATGTTGAGATTTAAAAGTTAATGCTAAGGAAAATAAGTCATCATCATAGGAGATTCCTTTATTATTAACATTATTAAAAACATTAATCCAATAGTCATTAATAAAATGATTGTATCCGGTTGGTAAACCATGCGCAAGGTCAAATCCATTGCCTATAATAACGAGTCTGTTCATAGAAAAGGTGTGTTAGGTATTTCAAATATACTTATTTAACAAAACTTTACTTGCTCTTTTCTATACAGATAGATTAATTTTGCATTCAATTACCCCTAATCCCTCACACAAAACAAGTTGAAACATATTCACTATAAAAACTCCACCATAAGTTATACCGATACCGGAAACGGCCCTGTGCTTGTAATGTTGCACGGCTTTTTGGAAAACAGCAATATGTGGGAACACTACATAACCGAATTCTCAAAACAGTACCGTGTTATTACTGTAGATCTTTTGGGACACGGGCAAACCGACTGCATAGGTTACATTCACACTATGGAAGATATGGCCGATGCCGTATATGCCGTACTGGAAGAGTTGGAAATAACCCAAGCTGTTTTTACAGGACATTCCATGGGTGGATATGTGGCGCTGGCAATAGCCGAATTGTATCCTGATGTGGTTAAAGGAATCGTATTGCAAAACTCGACCTCAAAAGCCGATAGCGAAGAGCGAAAGCATAACCGTGACAGGGCTATTAATGCTGTAAAACAAAGTTATGCCAACTTTGTTCGCCTTGCCATTGCTAATCTTTTTAGCGAAGAAAACAGGGAACGCCTAACAGCAGAGATTGAAATGGTGCGTAATGAAGCTCTTAAAACTCCGGTTCAGGGAATTGTTGCCGCACTGGAAGGCATGAAAATACGTAAGGACCGAGAAGTACTACTACACACTACAGATATACCTGTACTCCTGATATTAGGTAAAAAAGATCCGGTAATGAATTATCAGGACAGCCTTAGCCAACTGGACGGTACTAACGTAAAACTTATAACCTACCACGATGGACACATGGCGCATATAGAGAACAGGGAAGCCCTTACAGCCGACCTACTACAGTTTTACAAAGCAATTCTATAATCCACTACACCAACAACAAATAAAGCACTCTAATCCAGTTTTTCCTCAAAAGGAACACTAGGGTTAAGAATTTCATTTATCAGCCCTATAAGCTCTGTTTTAAACTCAGCAAGCATATCAGTATCAATACTACTAATAAGCGGAGCGCTACGTTCTGTACCTTCTTTAAAACTAAAGTTCATAAATCCGGTTTTCATATTCTTGAAGGATATGATTCCCGCTTCGGTTTCCATACCATTTACGTTAGGTTCATACATAAAAGCATAGGTAAGCAGCTGAATTATCTTTTCATTTTTAATATCGGCAGGTAGTCCTTCCCATGTTTTAAGCACCAGGTTGTTTTTCTCCACCTTACCCGTTTTGTAATCCACTATCCTTATTTTCCCGTTGCGTTGTTCAATACGGTCAATATTACCCGATATTTTTACCGCATAAGGCAGCCTGCCGTCTTCCAGCCAACGCTCAAAGGTTTCTTCCAGCGCCAGTACCTTTACAGCATCGCCTTCCTCTATCAGCCTTCGTTCCTGTTTGAGCAAATTGTGTACATTTCGTTTTGCTACCTCAAAAGCGAGCAGGTTACGTCCTTTTTTAATCTCCCCTTCCTTGTACACCAAAACAAACTGTCGCATTACCTCATCATCGGCAAGAGCCTTCATTCCGTCTATATCCTGAACGGTAAGGAATTTACCCAGAAAAGGTTTATAGAGTTCCTCCAATGCACCGTGAATAATGGTACCTAACGTATTAAGAGCAATACTTTCCTCTACCTCATCTACCTCACGGATACGCAAAACCCTTTGATAGTAAAACTGTATTGGATTACGGATGTACCCTGTTAATGCCGATGGCGAAAAACCTCTACCCGTAGCAATCTCCTTTAGCCTCTCCATAACCTTGTCTGACTTTTGTATCAGCATAGGCTCATAAGCCTTATCAGGCAGGTAGGCATTGTAAATTGTACTCTCCAGATTATGCAACGGTTTTTTCTCAATTTCAAGCTGTGTCAAAAAACGGCTGCGTTCCCCTGCATCAAGTCCTTCACTTTCGGTATTGTATAACAGATAGATATTTTTTGCCCTCATGAGCAAATGGTAAAAGTGGTAACTGTAAATCGCGTCCTTTTCCTTGTAAGTAGGCAATCCCAGTTCCCTTTTCACATCATAAGGGATAAATGAGTTTTGGGTTTTCCCCGACGGGAATTTCCCCTCATTCATTGAGGTTATAATTACATTTTCAAAATCAAGCACACGACTTTCCAGCACCCCCATAACCTGCAGTCCGGTTAACGGTTCCCCTTCAAAAGAAACCTCTGCCAGCTCCACCACCTGTTTGTAAATGGTATAAAGTACGGCTAGGTTATTCAGTTCCGGGTGTGAGTCGGCATAATTAATCAGTTTATTAATCACCTTGAATACCGAATATAAAAAGGCTTTGGCTATTTTTTCTTCCTCATCGTCATTACCCATAAACTGTTTAAGCAGCAATAATATATCTGACAGTCGGCTTAATACCGATTTCACGTCATTATCCCATCGTTCAAACAATAAAGTGAAGAAAGGCGAAGCCTCTCCCTGTATTTCAAAGAGTTTATTGAGCGAGAAGAAGGTAATATTGTTTTTATTGATTACATCTACCAGGTAAGATGCCCCCGAATGTGGTTCCACCAAAGGATGCGTAAGCACATCCAGTACCTCCCTGTAATACAGTGTATAACTGGTTTCACTCCTGTTAATGGCATTGGTATGCATTTTAAACAGTTTCTGGACAAGCAACTGTGCCGGATTATTCTTACTACTATAGCCCATAGTAATGTTAAGACTCCCTACACTATTTGGCAAACTATACAGCATCGGGATAAGCATATTCTCCTCCCCCAGCACCAGCGCTGTTTTATCCAGCCCGTGACCTTCACCTTGTAACTTCTCTACAAGCTGTCCTGCTATTTTTGCCTGACCAACTGTTTTTGGTGTACCGATAATTTTTATATTCTTTTCTTTGCTAAAATCATTAGCAATCCATTCAAAAGGCTGAGTATGATATTCCCTCCAGGATTGCTTAAAGCGTCTTATAAAGAGTCCTGCATCGTGATATGGGTCGTTTAAGAAAGTCTCATCTATATCCCAATAGATCTCGGCCTGTCCTGCCGAAAGCAAATGCCTAATAATACGCTCTTCGGCAGCATTAAGTGCATTGAACCCGGCAAAAATCAGTTTATGTTTTTTAAAGGCATTAGAAAAATGGTTGATATTCCCAACAGCTTCCCTATACACTAATCCCTGATAGCCTGCCTCTTTTTTAAGCAGATGCTCATAGAGCGCATCATAATACACCGGTAACAGGTTCCAAAACTCCAGATAATTCTCTATCATGGTAGTCCTGTTCTCCATATCCAGTGACCAGTGCTTAATGTCTTCTATATCCTTAAGATAGGAAAGTACGTGTTTAGGATTTAGCAGATAACGGTCAATCTCGTTAAAATCCTGTAGCAGGGTTTTACCCCAGTTGGCAAAATTTTCAAAAGGCTGCTGCTTTTCTTTCTCCGTAAGCCCAAGATAAACCGAATAAAACTCAAACAGCAGTTCAATAGGATCTATAGCCCGAACACCCGAAACGTTTTGCACAAAATCTTCTATACTGATAATCTCCGGCGCAAAAACAGTTGTAGTAAGTTGCCTTTTTAATGCCTCTAAAAGAAAAACCTTCGCCCTTTTATTAGGTAGTACGATAACAATATCCTGAAGTTTATCAGGGTAACTGCTTACTATTTTTTCACTTAGCTTATCAAGAAAAGTATTTTGTGTCATGGTATAAAAATAAAAAAACGCCCCGGAAAAACCGGGGCGTTTTAATTTATTTTAGAGGGTTAACTTAATCTTTGATAAGTTTAACTTCAACCCTTCTGTTTTGTGCTTTACCAGCTCTCGTTTTGTTAGAAGCGATTGGTCTTGTTTCACCAAAACCTACTGCTCTTAACCTGTCGGTAGCAATACCGTGCTCAACAAGATAAGTTTTAACAGCCTGAGCTCTGTTTTCAGATAGTGTTTGGTTAAGCTCGTTGCTACCATCGCTATCTGTGTGACCTTCCAGGCTAAATTTAGCGTGAGGGTACTCTTTTAAGATTTCTTTCATGTTCTCAAGTACTTCATAAGTCTCTTCTTTGAAAGAAGCTTTACCACTATTGAACAGTATAGTTCTTGCATAGTCGTTAAGTTGTTTCATAACTTCTTCAGTAACTTCAGGACATCCGCGGTTAGCAGCAGTACCTTTAACTTCAGGACACATATCGTCTTTGTCTAGTACACCGTCACCGTCTGAATCCGGCCATGGGCAACCACCATTTTCTTTTGGTCCTGCCTCATTTGGACATTTATCATCTTTATCAGCGATACCGTCACTATCAGCATCAGGGCATCCCTGTAGTGATTTAACACCTGCTACATCCGGACAAGCATCATTTTTATTAGGGATACCGTCACCATCTGTATCAGGACATCCGTTAAACTCAGCAGTACCTGCTTCTGTTGGACAGTCATCATCTTTATCAGGAATACCGTCACCGTCACTATCAGGACATCCCTGGAATTCTTTTAGACCAGGCTCGTTAGGACATAAATCGTCTTTATCGTAGATACCATCCTTATCTGTATCTTTTCCTCCAAATTTGAAAGTAAGACCCGCCATGTGCTGGAAGTGAGAAGGAAGTTCCATTCTGCTATCAGCAAATGATTTTTTGTAACCAGACTGAAGTGTTAAAGCTACGTTTTCAGTAAACCAGAAGTTAAACTGAGCACCAAAGTTAAATGTAGCATCACCATTATCATCCATCCAGGTGTAACCTCCACCTACATAAAGTGCTGGATCAAACCATTTTGAACCGATAATGTTCATGAAGCTGTATTTAACAGAGGCATCAAGACCATAGTAACTTACGTCACCCGGATTAATTACAGTACGCTCTCCTGCTTCTTTAACGACAAGCTTGTCGATTTTGTTAACCGATCCTGTTAAACCAACCGAAAGGTTTTGCCCAACATAACGGGAAACGTTTAAATAAGAAACTGAAGGAATGATATTCCAGTGATCCTTAGCATTAAAGAACTCACTAAATCTATCACCAAAATCATCAGCTGTACTTGTCCTGGTATCAACTGCATTGACACCAAAAGAAACAGCCCATGGGTTGTTTTCGTCCTGCGCGTGAGCATTTAAGCCCACTGCCATGCATGCAGCAACGATTAATTTGTTAAGATGTTTCATACTTTTTTATTTTAATTACAAATAGGTTATAGTAGACAAATTTAGCGTGTTACAAAATAACAACAAAACTATTTAATACAAATTATCCTACTTAAAACCTGAAAATGTAGTTAAATTATCGTTAATTCTCTCCCTACTTCAGTAAAAGCAGCGATTGCCTTATCCAAATGTTCTTTTGTATGAGCAGCAGAAAGTTGCACTCTTATCCTAGCTTTATCTTTAGGAACAACCGGGTAAAAGAATCCTATAACATAGATTCCTTTTTCAAGGAGCTTATCGGCCATTTCCTGAGAAAGCTTCGCATCATATAACATTACAGGAACAATAGCAGAATCTCCGTCTATAATATCAAAACCAGCCTTTTTCATTCCGGCTTTAAAATAGTTGGTATTCCATTCTAACTGATCTCTTAATTCAGTACTCTCACTCAAAAGTTCAAAAACTTTAATTGAAGCTCCAACAATTGAAGGTGCCAGTGAATTAGAGAAAAGGTATGGTCTTGAACGTTGTCTCAGTATCTCTATAACCTCTTTTTTAGCTGTAGTATAACCACCCATAGCACCACCTAAAGCCTTACCAAGAGTACCGGTTATAATATCTACCCTACCCATTACATTTTTAGCCTCAAGCGTACCTTTACCGGTAGCACCTATAAAACCTGCAGCATGACACTCATCTACCATTACCATAGCATCATACTTATCGGCAAGGTCACAAATCTTATCAAGTGGAGCAACTAAACCATCCATAGAGAAAACACCATCGGTAACGATTAGCTTAAATCTTCTTCCGTCTTCGTTAGCTTTTATAAGTTGCTTTTCAAGCTCTTCCATGTTGTTATTCTCATAACGGTAACGTCCTGCTTTACAAAGACGAACACCATCTATAATAGAAGCATGATTAAGACTGTCTGATATTATTGCATCTTCCTCTCCTAAAAGCGGCTCAAAAACACCACCGTTAGCATCAAAAGCTGCTGCATAAAGAATAGTATCTTCAGTACCGTAAAAATCAGCTATTTTTTGCTCCAGTGTTTTATGTATATCCTGTGTACCACAAATAAAACGAACTGATGACATACCGAAACCGTGAGTATCTAGCGCATCTTTTGCCGCTTTGATTACCTCTGGGTGAGATGAAAGCCCAAGGTAGTTGTTAGCACAAAAGTTAAGCACCTTTTGTCCTGAGTCAAGGGTAATTTCTGCTCCCTGAGGAGAAGCGATAATACGTTCTTTTTTATATAATCCGTTTTCTTTGATAGCATCAAGCTCCTGCTCTAAATAATTCTTGATTTTTCCGTACATAGTTTATCAGTTTAATATTTTTATGATGTAAATCAACTCTAATTTTGCGACAAATGTACCACATTTATGGTTTCTCCTATATAGACTAATGCTTTTTTAGCAACTTCAAATCCCATTTCCTGCAGTGCCATTTCATATTCGGCCAGCTGCTTTTCATATTTGGGCTGATGTGCCCCCGTTTTATAATCCAGCAACCACGCCTTATTTCCTTTAACAGCCACCCTGTCGGGTTTAATATTTTGTATATTTCTCCTTATTATATTCTGTTCATTGAATACTGTAACGCCTTCGGCAAAAAAGACTTTTAATTCCTCATGATTTACTACTGACTCCAGGCTTTGCTTAATTTCCTGCTCCTGAGCAGACGTTACTAAACCGGTCTCTATTGCCTTAATAACAGCAAGATCAATATCTGAAGCTGTCTCAATGAACGACAGTATTTCGTGCATTACATTACCAAACTCAATTGCCATTAACTGGTTAGTACCCCACATTAATGATTCGCGCTGTGCAATTTTAACCCCACGCGGACTAAACCTTTCCCCAACTACCTTAATAGTTTCCTGATGTGAAATATACTCCTCACTATCAGAAATCTTAACAGGGCTACCAAACTCATACTCCAAAACCGTATCATTATACAGTCCTTTTTGCATAAGATACTTTATAAAATAAGACGACATATTATTGGTAAGCTCTCCTTTTGAGGTAAAGTTCTTCCCCGAAACTATATACAGTTGCTCCTCAGCACGGGTAAGTGCCACATACAGTATATTAATGTTATCCAGTAATTCTTCCTGCGATTTTATGTGGTATAATTGTGAGGCTTTTTCGCCATATTCGGCTACTTCTTTTTTACTGTCAATAAGTGCTTTTTGAAAACCAAGCGTTTCATCATCTAGCTCCAACCACATTTTACTGCGGGGAGATTTAGCATAATCCTCTTCGGCAAAAGGAAAAATCACAACCGGAAACTCCAGTCCTTTTGATTTATGTATGGTCATTATACGTACAGCATCATTTCCTTCGGGAGACGGGATACTGAATTTCGACCCGTTATTATCCCAGTACTCCAGAAAATCGGATATACCCGACTGGCTCCTTACATCTTTTTCCAATACAAGATCAAGAAAATACTGCACGTACGACTGGTTGCTCTTATCTTTTATAAAAGCATCTATTATGCTTTCTACCGCCTCATACAGGGAACGCTTTCTGCAATTCCTAAAGGAGATATGTATACCATGCTCTCCCAGCCAGGCTTCCAGCTGCTCCTCATTAGGCTGTTCCATACCTTCGCTAATGAAATCGTGGGTTTTCTCTCCCATATTCTGACTGGTAGCTGCAAAATATAAAAAGTGTGCTTTGGCCTCCTTATTTGCATTACTTTTTAAATACCTCAACAGGTTAATAATAAGCTTTACCTCTGCCGCGTTCTCAATAAGTAATGTTTCGGAAGAAAGTATTGGGATTTTATTCTCGGTTAAAAAATTAGCCAACAATACCCCTGGTTGTCTCTTGCGGGTAAGTAAAACAATATCCCTGTAAGCAAAACCTTTCTCCCTAACCTTTTGTATGGTTTGGAGCACTGCTTCAAGATACAGTTGGTTTTTATCGGGTGCATCCTCTGCATCATCCTGCTTCTGAACCTCCGGAAGGAAAGAGATGTTTACATACCCCCCCGTTTTGCTGTTAAAGTCCTGCCTGCTGTGATTGGCATATAAATCCTTATAATCAGGATCATCAAATTCGTCCGAGAGCATACCAAACAGTTCGTTATTAAAGTTAATTACCTCGCTGTAACTCCTGTAGTTTTGACCCAGTTCGATAATTTCCTTATCAGGATTAGAAAACGGATTGTATTCCTTACTGAGTTCTATAAACTGTTCGGCCTTACCGCCACGCCAGCGATAAATAGACTGTTTTGGGTCGCCCACTACCATAAGCGAACCTTTTACCCCCATATCTTCAGATGCCAGGGAGTTATCAATAAGCGGAATCAGGTTAAACCACTGCATTTGTGAGGTATCCTGAAACTCATCAATAAAAAAGTGCCTGTATCTTTCTCCTAATCTTTCATAAATAAAAGGTGCAGGCTGGTTTTGAATTTCCTTGTAGATAATAGCATTGAATTCGGATATAGAAAGTACGTTCTGTTCTTTCTGAATACGCTCCAATTCCTGGCTTATGGAATTAAGCAGTGATAATGGCGTGATATTTTTAAGGAAAGCTTCGTAGAAATTCTTTTTCTCATAATTTACATAAGCCCTTTTTAGCATAGCAATCAACTCACCCGAAATATCCTCAATCACTTCCCTGTCTTTCGCAGCCTTATTCACCGCTATATCTTCCGGTTCGTGGTATTTTTTATGGGTAGACTTCAGTTCCCCTTTTTGTATATAGCCAACATGGTTAGGAAATGTACCTCTGGAAAATGATTTTAAGTCAATCCCCTTCTCTTCAAGTAAGACAAAAATAGCATCGGCAGTCTGCCTGCTATCCTCCTCCAGTTGTTCAATATTCTGTTTAAGCTTCTCCTTTATAAAAAGAAATTCTTCTATGGGTTTATCACTAAACTGAGCTACCTCATTACGGTTGTTCTCGTTAATAAGCAGCTTACCTATTTCAAACAACTCGTAGGTAACATCCCAACTCTTATCATTATCCGTCTTATCTACCGAGAAATCCACAAGCAAATTGGTAAGCACATCATTCTCGCCTGCCTTTGCAATAATAGCGTCTACCGCTTCCTGAAGCAGGTTATCGGTTTCGAGTGATACATCAAACGACACCGAAAGATTAAGATCGTGTGCAAAAGCACGTATTACCTTATGCGTAAACCTATCGATGGTAGAGATGTCAAACGAAGCATAATTATGGATTATATGTTTAATTATGGCTTTTGATTTATCTTTAATAGTGGCCAGTGACAATCCGGTTTCTGCCGAAAGTGTTTTCATCAAACCTTCCGCCTTAATATCGGGTTCATCTTTAGAAAATTCAGACAGGTTAGCAATAATCCTGTTTTTCATTTCCTCTACCGCCTTATTGGTAAAAGTAATAGCCAGTATTTTTCTGTAGGCATCGTCGCTCCCTGCCAGCAGAAGTATCTTTAAATACTCTTTTACAAGCATATAGGTTTTCCCCGAGCCCGCAGAAGCGTTGTATATTGAAAAAGCAGCTTTTTTCACTCCGTTTTTTATGAAATTAGGATTTAGTAAGATAAATTATAACAAAATCTTATTTCGTTATAAAGCGTAAAATTTCTAAATTTGGATTAAAATTAATATTAATCTTTAAATTTTGACATATTATGGCTTTTGAATTACCAAAACTTCCGTATGCGTATGATGCGCTGGAGCCACATATTGATGCCCGCACTATGGAAATACACCATACAAAGCACCATAACGCATATACTACCAACCTAAACAACGCCATAGCAGGAACTGACTTAGAAGGTAAAACAATTGAAAATATTTTAATTAACCTGGACCCGGCAAACGGTGCGGTTAGAAATAACGGTGGTGGTTTTTACAACCACAACCTGTTTTGGCAAATACTTTCTCCAAAAGGTGGAGGCCAGCCAACAGGTGAACTTGAAGCTGCTATAGAAAAAGCTTTTGGTTCTTTTGAAGAGTTCAAAGCAAAATTCTCTAAAGCTGCAGCTACACAATTTGGTTCGGGATGGGCTTGGTTATGTGTTCACAAAGGTGGTAAACTTGAAGTTTGCGCTACTCCAAACCAAGACAACCCGCTAATGCCGGAGGTAGGCTGTGGAGGAACTCCAATACTTGGACTTGACGTTTGGGAACATGCTTACTACCTAAACTACCAAAACAGAAGACCAGACTATATTGAGGCTTTCTTTAACGTAGTAAATTGGGAAGAAGTAGCTAGACGTTACGCTAACGAAAAATAAAAGTTATCAAATTGTAAAACACTCTTTGATTCAACAAAAAAAAAGGGAGTTCATTTGAGCTCCCTTTTTTGCTGTAAACAGCAATATATTAAACGATTGAAATGCTTTTTAAAAATAAGAAGGGGAAACGATGTTTCCCCTTCTTTGCCCCCAAAAATACCGTAAAAATTAATTTACTAATGCTATTTTGCTGTAAAACTAAGATTACGATTGATATTTTGCAAGTTTTTCAACGAAAAATCAGGTAAAAAGTTCAAATAATCGACGAAATGCAACTTTTACCCGTGATTAACAAGGCTTTGAAGCCTGATTAATAGGCTCTTGCATCGTTCCCCTCGTAAAAATTAATAAAGGCCCTGTTAACCACACGGTTACCTCCCGGAGTAGGGTATTCACCTGTAAAATACCAGTCCCCTAAATTCTTCGGACATGCCCTATGAAGATTCTCTACACTTTGGTAAATAATCTTAACCTCAGCATCAATCTCATCCGAACTTAGCATCTCAGCTATCTTGTTAGAAATTTCCTCATCTGTAAACGGTGCGTAAAACTCTTTCACATAGTTTATCACCTCGTTATCAGGAAGATTTTCCTGTGCTTTTGATTTCTTGTAAACATCTTCAACAATATGCTCCATACCTCTTTCAATAAGAAGCTCATGAGCCGCCTTAAAGGCAATAAGACCTTCAAGCTTCGCCATATCGATACCATAACAGTCAGGGTACCTGATTTGCGGAGCAGAAGAAACTACAACAATACGCTTAGGGTTTAGCCTGTCCATCATTTTAATGATGCTCTTTTTAAGCGTAGTACCCCTTACAATACTGTCATCAATAATAACCAGGTTATCTCCCGGTTTGATAACACCATAAGTAACATCATAAACGTGAGCCACTAAGTCATCCCTGCTACTGTCTTCAGTAATAAAGGTTCTTAGTTTAGCATCTTTAATAGCTACTTTCTCTGTACGGATTTTAACCGAAAGTAATTCCCTAAGGCTATCTTCTGTTAATGTATCCTTGTTATCAAGTATATAATCGTTCTTTCTTTTGTTAAGGAAGTCCTGTGCCGCCTCAACCATACCGAAGAAAGAAGTCTCTGCGGTATTAGGTATATATGAGAATACTGCATTATCCGTATCGCTTTCAATAGCCTCAAGTACCTGCGGCAATACTAAACGCCCCAGTTGCTTACGCTCTTCATATATCTCGGCATCACTACCTCTTGAGAAATAGATTCTTTCAAACGAACATGCTTTTTTAGGCAATGCAGGGTTGATTTCCTCAATGTTCATGCTACCGTCTTTCTTAACGATTACTGCATGTCCCGGATCTAACTCCTGAACTGCCTCAAACGGAACATTGAAAACGGTTTGGATAACCGGTCTTTCTGAAGCAACTACCACAATCTCGTCATCCTGATAGTAATATGCCGGACGGATACCTGCAGGATCTCTCATCACAAAAGCGTCTCCGTGCCCCATCATACCTGCCATAGCATAACCGCCATCCCATTTTTTAGAAGCGCGCTTAAGTATGTTTGCAATATTTAATCTCTTAGCAATTTCTGCAGAAGCTTCCAGTTTAGTGAAGCCTTCTTTTTTACATTCCTGATATAAATCAATCACCTCTTCATCAAGGAAGTGACCTATTTTTTCCATTACAGTTACCGTATCGGCAAGTTCTTTAGGGTGCTGCCCTAATTCTACAAGGCTATCAAAAAGCTCTTTAACGTTAGTAAGGTTAAAGTTACCGGCAACGATAAGATTGCGGTGCATCCAGCTGTTTTGACGAAGGAAAGGGTGAACGCTCTCTATACTGTTTTTACCAAACGTACCATATCTTACGTGTCCTAAATACACTTCACCTACATAAGGTACATTTTCTTTTTGTAACTGCACATCGTTAGCATATTCAGGATGCGCAATCATCTCCTCATTAATCCTTCCGTTTATCTGAGTAAATATATCCTGTATAGGTTGTTGTTTGTTAGAACGTATCCTGCTTATGTAGCGCTGACCCGGCTTAACATCCATTTTCACACTCGCAAACCCGGCACCATCCTGACCGCGGTTATGCTGTTTTTCCATCAGCAAATACATTTTTTGCACTCCGTAAAAGGCCGTACCGTATTTCTCTTTATAATACTCTAAAGGCTTACGTAATCTTAAAAGTGCTATACCACATTCATGCTTTAAAGCGTCGCTCATAGTTGTGTTATTGTCGTGTTTATTAAAAAAAGCCCCACAATGAGGCCTTAGTATTTTTTACTCTTCTTCGTTTTCTAAATCCAGCGATATATCAAACTGGGTTAATGCCTTAAACTGCTGCAGGCGGTCTATTACCCCTTCCTTAGAAACATTTTCCATTCGTTGGGTACCAAACTGCTCTACGCAAAATGAAGCAAGGGTCGAACCATAAATTATAGCGTTCTTCATATTCTTGAACGACAGGTTTTCGCTTTGTGCTATATAACCTGTAAATCCTCCTGCAAAAGTATCTCCTGCCCCTGTTGGATCAAACACCTCTTCAAGCGGAAGTGCCGGTGCAAAAAACACCTGCTTATCATGAAACAGCAATGCGCCGTGTTCTCCTTTTTTAATCACTACATACTCAGGCCCCATTTCATGGATCTTAGCTGCTGCCTTAACAAGAGAATATTCTCCAGTAAGCTGTCTTGCCTCCTCGTCATTAACGGTAATAACATCTACACGTTTAATAACTTCCTTTAGTTCAGGCAGGGCACAGTCCATCCAAAAGTTCATAGTATCAAGCACTACAAGTTTAGGCGCTTTCTCCATTTGGTCAAGCACGCTAATTTGTACCAGCGGATGCAGGTTACCCAGCATTACCACATCGGCATCTTTGAAGTTTTGAGGAACTTTAGGCTGAAAATCGCCAAGTACGTTTAATTGCGTTTCCAGGGTATCCCTTGAGTTAAGGTCGTTATGGTAACGCCCTTTCCAGAAAAAGGTTTTTCCGCCTTTTACCACCTCAATGGCCGAAACGTCAATTCCCCTGTTTGTAAATAAGTCGATGTGCTCTTGAGGAAAGTCTTCTCCTACTACTGAAACGATGGCCGACTTCACTTTGAAAAAAGAAGACGCTAAGCCAATATAAGTCCCAGCCCCGCCAAGTATCTTATCGGTTTTCCCGAAAGGTGTTTCGATAGCATCAAAAGCAACTGAACCTACAATAAGTAATTTATTCATAAACAGTTTAAAAATGAAGCTGCAAAGATACTCCATAAGTTGGATAACAACAAATTTGTCTATAAATTTCATTTATACCTCTAACAGCTATTTTTTATAGTTTGTCGGAATATACACCATGCTTTGTCTGTTATTCACCCTTTACCCTCAAACCATTACATATAACTTTGTAATATTCTTAAAATCAATCAAATAATATATTATGAAAAATTCTAAAAACTTTGAACCACTTACCATTAATTTATGGTTTAACAGAAATGCCGAAGAAGCCGCTAAATTTTACACCTCGGTATTTAGTGATGGCGAAATACTAAGTACCACACATTATGGCAAAGAAGGACAGGAAATACACGGCATGCCCGAGGGGGCTGTAATGACCGTTGATTTTATTGCACACGGCACCAAATTCGTAGGACTAAACGGCGGACCTTTATTTCAGTTAAACGAATCGGTTTCCTTCATTATTAAATGTGAAGACCAGGAAGAAGTTGATTACTACTGGGAAAAACTTGGTGAAGGCGGAAACCCCGAATCTCAACAGTGTGGCTGGCTTAAAGATCAGTTTGATGTATCGTGGCAGGTTGTCCCAAATATACTCTACAAGTTACTTAGTAACCCCGATAAAACTAAAACAGGTAAAGTGATGAATGCGCTATTACAAATGAAAAAGCTGGACATCGCAAAACTGGAAGAGGCTTTTAATAGTTAAACACTTTTTCAACAGAAACACGAATAATCCGCTACATTAATTTATAGCGGATTTTTTATTTTAGCCAAATCATAAAACCAATTCCATGGTAAAAACCATATCCGCTTTAACCACCTTCATTGTACTGGCTATAATTATTTGTTTAATTAAAGTACTCGACAATCCTGAACTAGCTTTCGGAATTCCTTTATTAAGCTTATTGATTGGTTTTATAATGCGATATCAAAAAACAAACCCTGTAATACAGAAAACGGGGACAGGGATTCTTTACAGTTCTTTAATTTGTTTAATACTATTAGGTGCCATTTTAATATGGCTAAGTTATAATTGGCCAAAATAAAACTACTTACTTTACGACAACAAGAAAAAGAGTAAACAAAATTATTTTTTTAAAATGAACCAAACCCTTATTGACAAATACAAGATTTCGTTTCGTTATAAATTACAATCCTTTAAATCAGGAAAAGCAGAATATTTCCCTGTAGCAGAAACTTCATTACCCCATCTAACAGACTTTTTGCTAACCTGGTCTTCATCAGATGAAATAGAAAAATATTTAATCCCGGAAATAGAAAAAACACGAAACGGGTTTATAAGTGAGTTCGAAACAGGAACAGAAACCACCTCTATGACCATAGGAATCAACACAACAATATTCTACTATGGAAACAAGCCCGAAAAATATCCCCAAATCCCAACTCAAGATTTAACAGATATACTCTTAGAATGGAAAAACTTCTTAGAAAGACCGTTTAATTACAACAACTTCTCCCCTTCAGCCTCATAATAGGCATCAACATTAAGAACAGGTTGTTGTGAAGCCATAACAGCCAACTGATCACAACGTTCGTTTTGAGGGTGATTATTATGCCCCTTTACCCACTGAAAATCAACTTTGTGTTGCCTGTATATTTTAAGAAAGCGTTTCCACAGGTCGGGATTTTTTTTCCCGGCATACCCTTTTTTCTCCCAGCCAAAAACCCAGCCTTTGGTAATGGAATCAATAACATATTTGGAATCGGACACCACAAGTACTGACATCCCCGGGTTTTTAAGTTTTTCCAAACCAACAATAACAGCCAACAGTTCCATTCGATTATTGGTAGTAAGTCGGAAACCTTCATAAAACTCCCTTTTATAACCGGTACCCACCTGTTCCATAACTACACCATAGCCACCCGGCCCGGGATTCCCTTTAGCCGCGCCATCAGTATATATATGTATTTGGTGTGCCATTATTTTAGTGTATTTTGGTTATATGGTGATTTTCATTTGAAAAGAACTTAATTATCAGATTACTTACTCAAAAACTCTTCTATAACCCTTGGGAAGTGTTCGTGTTCCAAAGCAAGTACCCTTGATGCTACTTCCTGCGGAGAAGTACAGTCAGACACTTTTACCTTAGCCTGAAAAATAATATTCCCTTCATCATAATTATCATTCACATAGTGTATGGTAATGCCGCTTTCCTCCTCTTTATTTTCCAAAACCGCAGTATGTACATGTATACCATACATGCCTTTTCCTCCATATTTCGGCAACAGCGCAGGATGTATATTCACTACCTTATCAGGATATTGAGCTATTATATTAGACGGGAATTTCCATAAAAACCCGGCTAAAACAATAACATCAGGATTTAAATTTTGTACGTTTTTCAGCACAAAATCACCATTTAACTCCTCCCTGTTAAACACAAAAACAGGCACATTATAGCTTTTTGCTCTGCTAATTGCACCCGCATTTGGGTTGTTAGTAAACAGTCCAACAACATTAAATTCGTCTTTTTTACCGAAATATTCCATGATTTTTTCGGCGTTAGACCCCCCACCTGAAGCAAAAAGTACTATGTTTTTCATACCTTTTTTAATTTTTTTTCAAAGTGCAAAAAAAAGAATAATAAACTGTAAAATAAAGGCTCTCTGGCAAATTTCTGAAATTAATTTTTTATTTTAGTACTCACATTTTTTTAGTAAAACATGGTTTTAAAATAAAGTTTTTTATTTTTGCCATCAATTTAAATTCTAAAATTAAAGATTATGTCAGACATTGCATCAAGAGTAAAAGCGATTATCGTAGACAAATTAGGTGTTGACGAAAACGAGGTTGTAACAGAGGCTAGCTTCACAAATGATCTAGGAGCAGATTCACTAGACACTGTTGAGCTTATTATGGAGTTTGAAAAAGAATTTGATATTCAGATTCCAGACGATCAGGCTGAGAACATCTCTACTGTTGGTCAGGCTATTTCTTACATAGAAGAAGCAAAAAAATAATAAATAATATACATCCATGTATCTGATGCATGGATGTTCTTATTTATTGTCTTACCAACGTTTGCGTTAAACGCTTTGATAAAATGAACGGGTTATTCCTTTCATAATATATCCTGATGCCCATGTTTTCTTATTATTTTCAATAGAGACGCATGGGTATTGTTCTATAAATTGAAACTATAAAATTTAACTTATGAAATTAAGAAGAGTTGTAGTAACCGGCTTAGGCGCCCTTACACCTATAGGAAACAACGTTGAGGAGTACTGGAACAGCCTTATCAACGGAGTTAGCGGTGCTGCCCCTATTACATATTTTGATACGACTAACTTCAAAACAAAATTTGCCTGCGAAGTAAAAAATTTCAAGGTAGAAGATTTTATAGACAGAAAAGAAGCAAGAAAAATGGACCGTTACGCACAGTACGCCATTGTTTCTAGCGATGAGGCTGTAAAAGATGCCAATTTTGATTTTGATAAACTGGATAAAGACAGAGTAGGTGTAATTTGGGGTTCAGGTATTGGAGGTCTTGAGACTTTCCAGGAAGAAGTAATGAATTTTGCTGCCGGTAACGGTACTCCAAAATTCAACCCATTCTTTATTCCTAAAATGATAGCTGATATTGCAGGTGGTCACATTTCTATGAAATATGGCTTTAGAGGACCTAACTTCACAACGGTTTCTGCCTGTGCATCATCAACAAATGCTTTAATAGACGCTTTTAACTACATTCGTTTAGGCCATGCCGATGCTATGGTTACCGGAGGTAGTGAAGCTGCCGTTACCATTGCTGGTATGGGTGGTTTTAACGCAATGCACGCACTTTCTACAAGAAACGACGATCCACAAACAGCGTCAAGACCAATGGACAAAGACCGTGACGGTTTTGTACTTGGTGAAGGTGCAGGTTCGCTTGTTATCGAAGAGTATGAGCATGCCATTGCAAGGGGCGCTACTATTTACTGCGAAATTGGCGGAGGCGGTATGAGTGCCGACGCTCACCACATTACTGCTCCACACCCAGAAGGGCTTGGTGCTAAAAATGTTATGCTTAACTGTTTAAGGGATGCAGGTTTACAACCATCAGATGTTGATGCTGTTAATATGCACGGTACATCTACTCCGCTTGGGGATATTGCCGAGTCTAAAGCCATACTTGAAGTATTTGGCGAGCACGCATACAACCTTAACCTTAACTCAACAAAGTCCATGACAGGTCACCTTCTTGGTGCTGCCGGGGCTATAGAGGCAATCGCTTCAATACTTTCAATAAAGCACGGAATTGTTCCTCCAACCATCAACCATTTCACTGATGACGAGAACATAGACCCAAAACTAAACTTCACTTTCAACAAAGCTCAGAAAAGAGACGTAAAGGTTGCTATAAGTAACACGTTTGGTTTTGGTGGCCACAACGCGTGCGTATTGGTTAAAAAACTGGAATTATAATTATCCTTTAATGGGCATTATAAAGAAAATATTCAATAAATCCCGCTCTCCTGAAGACGGGATTTTTTTTGAAGAAATGAGAAAAATACTGGGATTTAACCCGGTAGATCTATCACATTACCGAAAAGGGTTTACACACCGCTCTTCAAACAAAACAGATGAAAATGGCAACCCTATAAACTACGAACGTCTTGAGTTTCTGGGAGACGCCATGCTGGGGTCTGTAATTGCAGCACACCTGTTTAAAGAGGTACCTACCGGAGACGAAGGCTACCTCACCAAAATGCGCTCTAAAATTGTAAGCCGTGAACACTTAAACGAGCTTGGGCGTGACCTAAACCTTATAAAATGGGTTGAAAGTAAAGTATCTGCACAACACTTTGGCGAAAACATACACGGCAACCTTTTTGAAGCCTTTGTAGGAGCTATTTACCTTGACAGAGGTTTTACTTACTGCGAAAAATTCATCAACAAAAAGGTAATTGTACCTTATGTAGATATCCCTAAACTTGAGGGCAAGGTTATTAGCTACAAAAGCCTTGTTATTGAGTGGTGCCAAAAAGAAAAAAAACAGTTTCACTACGATGTTTTTGAAGACAACGGCAATGAAGATGTTAAGCATTTTGGCGTGCGTTTAAAAATAGACGGAAAAATTGTAGCCAAAGCCAGAGCAACTTCAAAAAAGAAAGCCGAAGAAAAAGCATCGCAAAGAGCCTATTTTGCATTTCAGGAAAAAATTAACAAAAAATAAATGAATTCAACAGCAAACTATAACGTTTTCGTTGATAAATTACCGTTAACTTAATTTTAAGACTATTTTTTGTAAGTTATAAGTAGTATATTTACGCCTTATTATTCAGAATAATAATGGCTATTCACAAACTGCTGATTGATGACTTCGTTACAATCGATTATGAATTAATCGCCATACACTCTTCTCTGGAAGACTACAGGCTGGCATATTTCATTAATCGTGAACTGTCAATTCTCCTTGAAAAAAGCCCAAAAGATATAGAGATCAAGGTTAAAGAAGGTGAAAGCTGTTTTTCAAGGTTCATTTATGAAGATGAGGATAAAGAGATAACCTGGAACCTTCTGGAAAACAAAAACACCATAGTGAGCAAACAGCAGGAAAGCATTTCACTGTTTGATGCCGCAGGGTTTGACGTGAGCACTAATGTCTTCCTCTTACCGGAATTCAAAAAAGTGGATTACATTATAAAAATAGAGAATATTTGTGGGAATTTTGCGATAGAGGAGCTTGTGGAAAAGCTGCTCAAAATACGTCAGGTTACTACCGCTTATAAAATTGACCACCAAAAACTAAAATCGAAAAACAATTTAATTTTTTAAGAATGCCAACAAATAAAAAAACTAAAATTGTAGCTACACTGGGACCTGCCTGCAGCACAAGAGAGGTAATTAAAGACATGATTGATGCAGGTGTAAACGTTTTCAGAATAAACTTTTCACATGCCGACTATGAGGATGTAAAAGAACGCATCAGCATAATCAGAGGTCTAAGCGACGAATTTGGTTATAATACCGCTATACTTGCCGACCTTCAGGGACCAAAACTAAGGGTGGGGGTAATGAAAGAAGATGTTGTGGTAGACAAAGGTGATGTAATCACTTTTACAACCGCACAGGATATACTTGGTACTGCTGAGAAAGTATACATGAACTACAAAGAATTCCCTAACGATGTAAATCCGGGAGAAAGAATATTACTGGATGACGGTAAACTTATCTTTGAAGTTCTTGAAACCAATAAAACAGACGAGGTTAAAGCCGTTGTTGTACAGGGCGGACCTTTAAAATCGAAAAAAGGAGTTAACCTTCCTAATACAAAAGTTTCTTTACCGGCTCTTACCGAAAAAGACGTTAAAGATGCCATCTTTGCAATTAAGCAGGAAGTTGACTGGATTGCTCTTTCATTTGTAAGAACTCCAAAAGACCTTGAAGAGCTTCAGGATCTTATTTCTGAGCATTCAGCTTATAAAATTCCAATCATTGCTAAAATCGAAAAGCCTGAGGCTGTAGAGAATATCGATAAGATTGTTGCTTTTTGTGACGCACTTATGGTAGCTCGTGGTGACCTTGGTGTTGAGGTTCCTGCACAGGAAGTACCACTTATCCAGAAAAAACTGGTTCACCGCGCTAAAACTGCACGTATCCCTGTAATCATCGCTACGCAAATGATGGAAACTATGATTACAAGCCTTACTCCTACAAGAGCAGAGGTGAATGACGTAGCAAACTCGGTTATGGATGGTGCCGATGCGGTAATGCTTTCAGGTGAAACATCTGTAGGTAACTACCCGGTACAGGTTATTGAGAAAATGACTCAGATTATCGAATCTGTAGAAGATTCTCCACTAATCTCAGTTCCTCAAAACACACCACAGGTTAGAACCAAGCGTTTTATAACAAAATCTATTTGTTATCACGCTGCACAAATGGCAAACGTAATTAAAGCTAAAGCCATTTCAACACTAACAAACAGTGGTTATACAGCATTCCAAATCTCTGCATGGAGACCAAATGCACACATACTTGTATATACTTCTAACAAGCGCATACTTGCACAAATGAACCTTTTATGGGGGGTTAATGCTTTTTACTATGATAAACTATCTAGTACTGACGAAACTGTAGAAGACGTTAATGCAATTGCGCATGAAATGAATTTTGTAGAAAAAGGCGATATGATTATTAACCTTGTTGCTATGCCGGTTATAGAAAAAGGTATGGTTAACACGCTTAGGGTTTCTGAAATAGAGTAGCCTTCTGCTAAAAATAAATTTTAACTAAGCCTGCCTTTAAGCAGGCTTTTTTATTATGTAAAGAAGATATATATTTGATACTGTAAAAACAATCGCACATGAACCTTAAATCTAACAATCCGTTTTTAAAAAATAAGTCGTTTTCAAAACCTGCAGAAACAACTGTTTTTGATGAGCAAGGTCGTCCGGTACAGATAATTGATTACAACGAGACAATGACTGTTAACGGAGCTATCAATAAAAGTTTTATCCTGTTAGCCATGCTAATAGGAAGTGCAGCTTATACTTGGTGGTTGTCTGCAAACGGACAAAACCCAATGTTATTAGGCATAATTGGGGCATTACTTGCTCTAGTAATGGTTTTAATAGCATCATTTAAACCTAAATACTCTCCTTACTTAGCTCCTGCTTATGCTTTATTTGAAGGACTTTTTATAGGGGCCATATCGGCATTTTTTGCTGCAAAATATTACCCTGAGATTATTATCCAGGCCGTTGCCGGCACCTTTGTAACCTTTATTGTATGCTTAGCATTATACAGGTTTAAAATAGTTAAGGTTACCGAACAGTTTAAATCAATAGTAGTAGCTTCAACTTTTGCCATCGCAACCTACTATTTAGTTAGTTGGGTTATCAGCCTGTTTACATCGTGGCAACCGGTTCATTATGGTAATTCACTAATGAGTATAGGTATTAGCGTTTTTGTTATTGTGATAGCTGCACTTAATCTTTTCCTTGATTTTGATATGATTGAAACCGGAGCCAAAAGAAGACTTCCAAAATACATGGAATGGTTTGGAGCAATAGGATTAATGGTGACACTGGTATGGCTGTATCTTGAAATATTACGATTATTAGCCAAACTATCAAGCAGAGACTAAGTAATTTTATAAAAATATTTGAGCCGACTATTAGTCGGCTTTTTTATTTACTAAAAATCGAACCTAAGTTGTACGGCAATCTCTTTTTTCTTCTCCTCCCCTTCTTTCTCCTCATTGTTAAGGTTTGCCAATGATATCCCAAGTAATCTTACCGAATCTTTTATCTTTTCCTGATACAAAAGCTCTTTAACCGTTTCCATTATAAGTGCCCTGTCCGATATATAGTAGGGCAATGTTTTGCTACGGGTTTGCACGGTAAAATCGCTGTATTTAATTTTAAGGGTAACGGTTTTACCGGCTATCTTTTTCTTTTGAAGCCGTTTATCAAGTTCTTTGGAAATATCATCCAACTTCTCAATCATAAACACTTCCGAAACAAGATTTTCAAAAAAAGTATGCTCTGTCCCTACCGATTTTACTATCCTGTCAGGTTTAACGGCACTGTTATGAATACCCCTTACCACATGATAGTAATATGCTCCTGATTTCCCGAAATGCTCCGTTAGGTATTCAACACTCTTGGCTTTTAGGTCGGCTCCGGTAAAAATACCCAGTTGGTACATTTTTTCCTGAGTCACCTTACCTACTCCGTAAAACTTGCCAATAGCGAGATTTTCTAAAAACTCCAGTACCTCATCAGGATTAACCGTTTTTTGTCCGTTCGGCTTATTATAATCACTCGCTACTTTAGCAATAAATTTATTGATGGAAATCCCTGCTGAGGCCGTTAGCCCTGTAGTATTAAAAATACGCTGCCTTATCTCCTCGGCAATCATAGTCGCACTGGGATTACCTTTTTTGTTTATAGTAACATCCAAATAAGCTTCATCCAGCGAAAGCGGTTCGACCAAATCAGTATAATCCAGAAAAATTTTCCTTATCTGATAAGATACTTCCCTATAGCGCTCAAATCGCGGTCGTACAAATATAAGTTGCGGGCATTTCTTTTTGGCAAGATAACCGCTCATGGCACTGCGAACTCCAAACTTACGTGCCTCATAACTGGCTGCTGCTACCACTCCCCTGCTGGAACCTCCACCTACAGCAATAGGTTTCCCGCGAAGCTCTGGATTATCCCTTTGCTCCACAGAGGCATAAAACGCATCCATATCCACATGGATTATCTTTCGTAAGGGCTCCTGCAGTTCCATACGGTAAAATTAAATCATAAAAGCTAAAATTAAGCCTTATTCTGGCTTTTCATACGAGGGAAGAAGAAAGTGGCAGGTCTGCGCTTAAAATGCGCCCAAATGGAGCTTATTATAGGCCTAACCTCAGAGAAAGGAATATTTCTGGAACGGAACGCCAGCCCCATAGAAAGGCCAAAGCTAACAAGGAAGTTAATTAACCCGATAATACCTATACCGAAAATACCCCAAAACAGCATCCAGCCCGATACGTTATAGTTAGCCCCATAAAGCCCTAAAGCAAGGTTACCACTGGCAAAAGTAATGTGTCGAATATCCAGGTTAAGTCCAAGGAATATCCCTATAGAGGCAGTACTTCCCATAAAAACACCAAACCAGAAGTTGGAAACAATACCCGCCCAACGCCTTTCATACCATTCAGATAATTTTTTGGTCTTTATACGGCCTATACTCAGTTTTAAAAGCGGATGCTCCTCAATACGGTAATACATCTGTTCGTGTTTATCCCTATTAGCAACACTACCTGCAATAATACCCGAAAGGAAAAGAAAAACCCCGGCAATCGCAGCATGTAATATAGCTAGCGAATGTATAGGGCTTAAATCGTTAATAAGCTTATACCATTTGGTTAATGCCAGGTTATAGTCAAAAACAATATCAATAAGCCAGATACCCAGTAAGGCAACCGGAAAGGCAAACAGTACATTGCCTACAAAAGCAATAAACTGAGAGCGGAATACCCTGGCAAAGAACTCCGCAAAACCCTTGTGTTTTTCATCTTCATTATCGTCTGACTTGCGCCCTATTTCCAGCGAACGTATCAGTGCAGATGCTGTCATGGCAGGCTGTTTTGTAGCAAGGGTAAATCCGCAAAGATAAATCCCTATAAAGGCAAGTGCATAATTTAGGCTGTAAAAAAACGCATGTCCAAAAGCACTATTATCCATTTTAGAAAGGAAAACCTTTAAAATACAGGCTATACCCACAATAATACCACCACCTGCTGCCGTCCAGAACATCCTGAAATAATCGGCTCGGTCTTTTGTAATATAATGTTCTCCCGTAATTGCAGTATGTTGGGTAACTTCATAAGAAAGCAACTGGGTACTTTCACTAATCAGTTTCCTGACATTGGTTTTATCGCAATTGTATTCAATCAGGTCGAGTGCAAGTTTAATAGAGTGTCTTCGGGCATCATCGGCATCGTTCAACACCAGTAACGGCAAAAGTGTTTGTAGCCTGAACAACTGTTGTCTTATACGTAACAGGCTTTGGTTTACCCTTAACGATATACCATATTTCTCGCTGTTCTTAAAGGCAATCTGTACATAATCTATACACTGCTTATGCAATATCATGAGCTGCTTGTAACCTAAATCTTTCTGATCAAGAAAGTTGTTTTTATCCTGAATAAGCTTTTCGGTAAGCAGGGCAAATTCTTTTTGGATTTCAAGGAAAGGGCTTTCCATATTCTCGTATTCGGGAACCATTTTTATCACATCGCTTTCCAGTGCACGCCCGGCAATTCGGTGTAGGGTAACATCTATAGCAAAAAGCAGTTCGGCGAGCGGACTTTTATTTGCTACCGATGTATAAATGGAACTGAACTTAATTAAATCAAAAACTGCCTCAATTTGCTCATAAGGTATTTTTCTGATCCATAACGGATCTGTCTTCACAAAAAACACCTGATTCAAAACATATTCCAGTGTATCCTTTTTAGGCTGATCGGGAATAAATTTGGCAAAAAGCCTTTTTTTAACCTCGTAGAAAAAGTCGGCATCCGTAAGTATACCCGCATCCGTAAGTATTTTACTGAATTTCTTCTGCTTCAGTATGCCTTTTAAGTATTTGGAAAAACCGGCACAGTAATGCTCATTATCCCTTAGCAGTAATATAAGTTCACTTATATCAACCGAATAAACCTTACTGAGTTTTTTAGGACGGATAATATCTACCAGTTCTGCCAGCAAATCAACCTCATCCGCTTTATATTCCCACAGGTTGTTTTCTTCAAAATTTAATTCGAAAAATTCTTTCAGGGTAGCTTTACGTCTTGATTTTTTTAACTTCATAGGGCAGAGGCAGGTATTAGTATGCTTGCGTAAAAATACAAATAGGACTTTATATTTTCACTACCTTGCGTATATTTTTAGTATTTGATTATGATTGAAATTGAACGAAAATTCCTTGTACTTAACTCCGACTTCAAAAATGAAGCTTCAAATCATAAAAGGATAGTTCAGGGCTATCTCAATTCTCACCCTGAAAGAACCGTAAGGGTACGCATTAAAGGTGACTGCGGCTACCTAACGGTTAAAGGAAAAGGAAATGAACTGGGCACTACCCGTATGGAATGGGAAAAAGAAATCCCCCTACAAGATGCCGAACAGCTTTTACAGTTATGCGAACTGGGTAGTATTGACAAGATACGATATGAAATTCCTTATGGTGACCATATTTTTGAAGTGGATGAGTTTTTTGGTGATAATAACGGACTTATTATTGCCGAGGTAGAACTTAATGATGAGAATGAAACTTTTTTAAAACCCGCATGGCTGGGTGAAGAAGTAACAGGAGATAACCGATACTACAACTCTTACCTTAGCCAAAATCCCTATACCTCATGGCAAAAATAAACACTTATGATCTTGTTATTGTTGGCGGTGGCCCCATAGGTATGGCCTGTGCCATAGCTGCACAGCAAAAGAGACTTAATTATATTATACTGGAAAAAGGCGCTTTAGTAAACAGCCTGTTTAACTACCCGTTGTACATGACGTTTTTCTCTACTGCCGAAAAACTGGAAATAGGTAATATTCCGTTTAACTGTATAGCCCCAAAACCGGGCAGGCAGGAAGCGCTGGAGTACTACCGTAATATTCAGCGTTATTTTAACCTTAATATAAAACTGTTTGAAAAGGTACAAACCATAAATAAAGCTGACGAAATATTTACAATAGCTACAGATAAGGCAAGCTATACAGCAAAAAATGTGGTGGTCGCTACCGGATTTTATGACATTCCTATATACATGGATGTACCCGGTGAACAATTACCTAAAGTAAGTCATTACTACAAGGAAGCTCACGAATATGCCTTTGGGAAGATACTTATAGTGGGTGCCAATAACTCATCGGTAGATGCAGCACTTGAATGCTGGCGAAAAGGTGCCGATGTAACTATGGTAATACGAAAGGATGAAATTAATCCAAGAGTAAAATACTGGGTTAAGCCCGATGTTGAAAACCGAATAGCCGAAGGTAGTATCAAAGCTTATTTTAACTCAAACATTACCGAAATAAAAGAGACCGAGGTAGACATACTCACTCCTAATGGAACTGTTACTATTGAAAATGACTTTGTTTTAGCCCTTACCGGTTACAGGCCAAATCTCGAATTTATACAGCAATGTGGTGTCAATATAAGTAATGACAGTAACCTAACACCGGAATATAACCCTGAAACCATGGAAACGAATATAACAGGGCTATATCTTGCCGGAGTAGTATGTGGCGGTATGGAAACTCATAAATGGTTTATAGAAAACTCAAGGGTACATGCTGATATGATTATCAATAACATTATAAACAACAACTAAAAAAGACTGAGTTGCTCGCCCTTAGTACCATCAAACAGATGTGTGGCCAGTGGCTTCATCTTTTTATCCTTAAAATATTTTTGGCGGGCTATCTTAAAGGTATTGTGTATCACATCTGCAATATTACCTTCACCTGCCATTCGTTTGGCAACATTTTTTTCACCAAGCTTACCACCGTGTAGCGATGCTATTTGATTTAGCACTTTATCTTTTCTGTCGGGATAATGCTCATCAAGCCAGTCAATGAAAACAGGTTCAACCGTATCGTTAAGCCTAACAAGGGTATAACCAAAACTATGTGCTCCGCTTTTTGCAACAGCTTTGGCAGTGGGTAAAATATCCATACTGTTTAATCCGGGGATTATAGGCGCTATCATTACAAACGTCGGTATCCCTGCTTTAGATATTGTTTCGAGTGCCTGTAACTTGGTTTTGACAGATGAAGTTCTGGGCTCCATTTTTCGTCTCAAATCCTCATTTATAGTCGGGATACTTAGCGCCACTGTTACCAGATTCTTCTCTGCCAGTTGAGTAAGTATATCCATATCGCGGGTTACCAGTGCATTTTTTGTTAGTATGCTAACCGGATGCCGATACTCCAAACAAACTTCCAGCAACCCTCTCGTTATTTTAAGTTTTCGTTCAACAGGCTGGTAACAATCGGTATTACCCGATAGCATTATGGTTTCTGGTCTGTATCCCTTTTTCTTAAAAAACTTCTCGAGGAGTTCGGGTGCATTTCTTTTAGCCAGTATCATCCGTTCAAAATCCACTCCGGCACTATATCCCCAGTACTCATGGGTAGGACGGGCATAGCAATAGGCACAGCCATGCTCACAACCCTGATACGGATTCATGGAATAAGCCATAGGTAAATCAGGATTTTTAACTTTGTTTACAATGGTTTTTGGGTATATGTTCTGTATTTTGGTTTTGGCTACAGCCTCTTCAAAATCATCATCATAAATGGATTTTTCATATCTGTTTTTCTCAAAATGGTTATGAATATTGGCAACAGCCCCCTGCCCTTTTATCTCCTTTTTCATCTTTACCTCCTTATTTTCAGCTAATATAAAAACTATAAGATTATTTTCTTACAAATTAAAAGAAAATATTATCAATTGGTTTGGTTGTTAAAAAATAAACAGATAATTTATATTTGCCATATATACTTACAAATATGACCACAACCAATTTTACCCTTAACAATACTGCCATAACCGTATACCAAAACGGATTAGAAGAAACCATAACCTTTAACGGAAAAAGTGTTTCCCAAAAAAATACTCTTTTTGGAACAAGACATGAATTTGTTATCGAAAATGACAACTACGAAGTAATAACTGCCTTTGATTATACCAGCCGATGGGATAACAAAGTACAGTTTAGAAAAAACGGTAAATTACTTGAAGAAAAAAGAATGCAGGCTGGTTTCCTAACGCAAACAGCTGCGCTTATAATACTGGCAACAGCAACAATTTTACTGCTAAAAATCTTCTAAGCCGTTAACTGCTTTTTGAATGTATGGGCATCAAACTGAATGGACGATTCTACCGCGGTTATAAACTCATATTGATAATCAAGCTTCATCAGGAAATCTTCCACCTGCTTGCGGCTTAATTTAGACTCTGTAAGCTTCATTTCCTCCTCATGAGAATATTCTATATGGTGTTTCTCCTTAAAGGCTTCCAGAAACTCTGAAAATGTAATATCGTCATTTTCAAAAGCATTATACGACCACACATTGTTTTCAGTTATATACTGTTCGAGAGCTAGATAGAATCTATGACTGTTTTCCCTATTATTCCTGAAAAGCTTTAAGGCTTTTTTTCGCATGGAATAAACATTTGAATCTTCAAAAACATTCGTTACATAAAACAACGCAGCCATAATGAATGCAGTTGTTATCATCAGCATAAAATTCATAGTCATAGTTATTAGTGATTCGAGACAAATGTATATTAAAAACAATCACAAAATGAGAGAATTATAACTTTTACTATTTTTATAATTTGGATATCATAATTTTATACTTTGTTGCATATTTATCATTAAAAAAACAAAACCGCCCGATAAAATATTCCTTATCAGACGGTTTTACATAAAACAAACAATTAATCAAATAATTCGGAGTACACCAAATTATATTATTTCCAACCTCCGCCTAACGCTTTGTAAAGGTTAATTATAGCAAGGTATTGCTGGTATTTATTATTAACCAAATCAAGGTCAGCGCTTAATGCACTGTATTTGGCTGTAAGTGATTCCAAATAGTTTACAAGACCATACTCCAGTAACTCATCAGAATAGTCAGACGCTTTTCGTAACGATTCAACCTGTTTCTTTCTTATGTCCAGCTTTTTAGTCTCATTGTTATACTGAGCAAGAGCGTCAGACACCTCTTTACCTGCATTAACAAGAGTTTGCTGGAACTGAATATACGCCTGCTGTTGGTTTGCTTTAGCAACCTCATGCTGAGTTCTTATTTGTCTCTGGTTAAATATAGGCTGTGTTAAACCACCTACTATATTAGCAAATAATGAGTTTGCGTTAAACCATTTATCAACCTCTAAACTTTGTAAACCTCCCGTAGCGGTTATAGTAAACTGCGGATAAAAGTTAGCCCTTGCCACATTGGTAAGTTCAAACTTATTGATAAGGTTATACTCGGCAGCAACCACATCAGGTCTGTTACTTAATAAAGAAGTAGAATATCCCAGTTTAATTTCCGGATTAAGATCATCCGGATTAAAAGGACTTCTTTCAATCTCATGAGGTGCCTCTCCTAAAAGAAGACTCATTGCATTCTCAACCAAAGTAATATTGGTTTTCAGGTCTTCAATAATAAGCTCTGTAGCATATTTTTGAGCCTCCGTTTGCTGTACGGCAACCTCATTAACACTACCCGCTTCTTTAAGTGCAAGAATAGCTTCTACACTCTCATTACGGTTTATTAGCGATTCTTCGGCAACCTTTAACTGTGCATCAAGACCAACCAACTGGTAATAAGTTGCAGCGATATCTGTAATCACTCTGGTTTTTACTGCCTGGTTAGCGGCTATGGTTTGCATGTATGACGCACCATAGGCACGTTTGTTACTGCGAATTTTACCCCAAACATCTGCTTCCCACGATAGTGTGGCACTTAACTGGTACTGATCTAATGCTCCGTTAAAGAAACTACCAAACTGACTGTTTCTTGAAAGTTCCTGGTGCGTTAGGTTTGCCGTACTGCTAAGTGTTGGGAAATATCCCATTTTAGCCTGTTTTAAGTAGGCCTCTGCTGCCGTTACGTTTTGTATGGCCACCAGCATGTCAAAATTATTTTGAAGGCCTTTATTGATGTGTCCCTGTAAAACAGGATCGGTAAAGAGCTTGTCCCATGCCACATCAGCCAGCGAAGTGCTGTCCTGAGCTATAACTTCTGTTCTGTACAGGTTTTCGGCCTTTACATCAGGTCTTTCGTATTTTTTGGTTACAAGGCACGACTGCATTAACAAACCGACACCAACCAAAATAATTACCCTGTATATTTTAAAACTTTTTTTCTTCATCTGAAACTTAGTTTATGCTTCATTATTTTCTGTTTCAACAAACTTAGGTCCGCCCGAAATCCTTTCCTGTAATCCCTGGAATATTACAAACAGTACAGGAATGATAAATACCCCAAATACGGTACCTACAAGCATACCTCCTACTGCACCCATACCAATGGAACGGTTACCTACAGCACCTACACCATTTGCAAGTGCAAGTGGTAATAAACCGAAGATAAAGGCAAACGAGGTCATAAGGATTGGTCTTAAACGCGCCTTAGCACCTTCTATGGCCGATTCGGCGAGGCTCATACCGTGTCGTCGCCTCTGGATGGCAAACTCAACAATAAGGATGGCGTTCTTAGCGAGGAGACCTATAAGCATGATTAGTGCTACCTGGAAGTAAATATTGTTTTCCATTCCGGCAAGTTTCACGAACCCGATTGCCCCTGCAATACCCACAGGTAACGAAAGGATAACCGATAACGGTACTATGTAACTTTCATACTGCGCACTTAACAGGAAGTACACAAATATTAAGCTTAACAGGAATACACCCATTTGCTGATTACCTGCAAGAATCTCTTCACGCGTCATTCCCGAGAACTCATAGGTATATGTTTTTGGAAGGTGCTGTGCAGCTACTTCCTGAATCGCCTTAATAGCATCACCCGAACTGTAACCGGGATTTGCCTTACCGTTTACATTAACCGCCTTTAAAAGATTGAAACGGGCAACGGCTTCCGGACCATAAATCTTTTTAAAATCTATAAACTGACTAATGGCAACCATTTGCCCGGAGGCATTACGCACATAAACATTGTTTATCGATTTTTCATCCGCTCTTGAATCCGGCTTAGCCTGTATCATTACACGGAACTGTTTACCAAATCGGTTAAAGTCTGTGGTATAAAGACCACCGTAGTACCCCTGCATAGTATTGAATATATCGCTAACAGATACTCCGGCATTTTTAGCCCTTTCCACATTAATATCCATTTGATATTGAGGGAAACCAGGGTTAAAATTGGTTATGGCATATTGCACTTCGGGTCTTTTAGACAACTCAGCAAGGAACTCATTAGCCACTTTACTTACTGTTGTCCAGTCGTCATCACCTTTATCCTGAAGTTTAAACTCAAAACCATCGGCAGTACCAAATCCCTGTACACTTGGTGGTGTAAAGAATAACGCCCTTGCATCTTTAAATCCGGCTGTACGCCCAAACAATTCTTTTACTATAGCATCTACCGACTGATTGTCTTCTGTCCTTTCACTCCAGTCTTTAAGTTTGATTACAGAGAAAGCATAAGAACTACCATTGATACCGTTAAGTAAACTGAAACCAACAATATTCATCCTGGCTTCTACCATTGGCATAGAAACCAATATTGAATCCAACTGATTTACTGCTTTTTGGGTTTTCTCTAACGTTGTTCCCGGAGGCAGTGTAATATCGGCCATGATTATACCACGGTCCTCGTTAGGAATAAATCCTGTAGGGGTAGTTGTGAAAAGGAAATAGGTTATACCTGTAAATACAAGAAGTCCTAATACACCAATCCATTTTCTTTTTATAAGGAATCCTAGTGATTTACTGTACTTATTATTCATAGAGTCAAACCCGGCATTGAAAGCGATAAAGAACCTGTCTTTAAAGTTTTTCTTTTTACCGTGTTCATGCTCGTCATGAGGTTTAAGGAAAAGTGCACAAAGAGCAGGACTAAGCGTTAACGCATTTACTGCCGAAATTAAGATTGATACAGCAAGTGTTATGGCAAACTGCTTATAGAAAACCCCCGACGGACCATTAAGGAAGGATACAGGAATAAATACTGCCGACATTACCAAGGTAATGGAAACGATAGCCCCTGATATTTCACTCATGGCAGAAAGGGTTGCCTCTTTTGCAGATTTGGCACCTTCATCAAGTTTGGCATGCACCGCCTCTACAACTACGATAGCGTCATCCACAACAATACCAATTGCCAGTACTAATGCAAACAGCGTTAGTAGGTTTATAGAGAAGCCAAACAACTGCAGGAAGAAGAAAGTACCGATAATAGCAACCGGAACCGCTATAGCAGGAATTAATGTAGACCTCGCATCCTGAAGGAAAAGAAATACTACAATAAATACCAGTATAAATGCTTCAACCAATGTATGGCTTACCTTGTCAATAGATGCATCAAGGAACGTTTTAGTGTTGTATGGTATTACATATTTTATACCCTCAGGGAAACTCGCCTTACTTTCTTCAAGAATAGTATTAACCTCGTCAATAATATCATTAGCGTTTGAACCTGATGTCTGGAATATACCAATAGCAACACCTTCGTTACCCATACCAAAGTTCTTAGAACCGTAGTTAAACGCCCCAAGCTCAACAGTAGCAACATCCTTAAGCCTTAAAAAGTTTCCGTTACCTATTGCCTTAACAACAATATCCTCATATTCCTGTGTGGTAGAAAGTCGGCCTTTATATTTTATTACATACTCATAAATTCCATCGGCATTTTCACCAAATTTACCCGGTGCTGCCTCTACATTCTGTTCCTGAAGTGCTGCCTGAATATCTTTAGGAGAAAGATCATAAGCCGCCATTTTTTCAGGATCAATCCATATACGCATAGAGTAATCTCTTGCTCCAAATACGTTTACCTGACCTACACCTTTTACCCTTTGAAGACTTGGTACAAGATTAATTTTTGCGTAGTTCTGTACAAAAGTACCATCATATTCCTTGTTTGTGGAATACAGTGAAAGGAACATAAGCGCACTGGTTTGACTCTTTACTGTTGTAACCCCTGTTTGCAGTACCGCCTGAGGCAGTTTACTGTTAGCACGTGCCACTCGGTTTTGTACATTTACCGCAGCAATATCAGGATTAGTACCCAGTTCAAAGAAAACGCTTATTTTACCTGTACCGTCGTTTGCGGCAGAAGAGGTCATGTAGGTCATACCTTCCACACCGTTTATTTCTTCTTCCAGCGGTACAATAACACTGTTTAATACCGTTTCTGCATTCGCACCAGTGTAGGTAGCAGTTACCTGAACGGTTGGAGGGGCAATTTCGGGATACTGTTCTACCGGCAACGACATAAGCCCCAGTATACCCAAAATGGTTATCAATATCGAAATTACGGTACTTAGTACCGGCCTTTCTATAAATGTTTTTAGCATAATTTATTATTTTTTGCGGAGTATCAGAACTTATTTTTTGGCTGCAGCTTCTGCACCTGCTGCCGGAGCCGCCTGTTTTTCGCCAGACTGAGGAACAATTTCCTGACCATCCCTTAGTTTGGTAGCTCCCTCGGTAACAATAACATCGCCGGCATTTAATCCTTCCGAAACGATATAATCAAGACCTGATGTTGTACTTGTTGTTATAATAGTAGATTTAACTGTGTTGTCTTTATTGACAACATAGATCATCTTTTTACCCTGCATATCCATAACCGCATTTTGTGGCACAAGGATAGCATCCTTTTTTTCTATTGGTAAGCGAACCACACCACTGCTACCGCTTCTAAGTATACTTTGCGGATTAGGGAATTCTGCCCTGAACTCGGTTGTACCGGTTTGCGGGTTTACTAATCCGTTTACAGTTTTAAGCCTCCCTTTTTCCTCATAAACAGAACCGTCTACAAGTACAAGGCTAACTTCTGGAGTATTTTTAAGTTTTTCAGCAAGCGATTTACCGTCAAACATCCTTGTAAAATCAAGCATTTGCTTTTCATTCATTGTAAAGTAAGCCCTCATCACTTTAGTGTCAGACACTGTTGTAAGCGGCATCTCCATAGCAGAGCTCACAAGGCTTCCTTCTTTATAAGGAAGTCCGCCTATCACTCCGTTTACCGGAGAAGTAATAGTCGCATAACCTATGTTTGCAGCAATTGCACTGTAGCTTGCTTTAGCCTGAGCCAGCTGTGCTTTTGCTGTTTCCAGCTGTACATTACTTATAATTTTACGGTCAACAAGCGGTTTAAGCCTGTCTACCTCAACCTGAGCAGCATCTACACTGGCCTTTGCAGCGGCAGCATCTTCGTTAAGGGTTTGGGTTTCCAGCCTGAAAAGCAGCTGACCTTTTTTAACTTCCTGCCCTTCATCCACATATATTTTTTGGATAAAACCGGAAACTTTAGGTCTAATCTCTACATTTTGCTGACCCTGCAGGTTTGCTGTATATTCTTCATATATTACTGCATCCTGCTTCGCTACGGTTTTAACAGGGAAAGGCATAGGTCCCATTTGCGGGGCCTGTTCCTGTTTTTTACCACATGCTGTTACCATTAGCATAGCGGCTATTGCACCTAAAAATGATTTATTTCTCATTACTAACACTTGAATTAAATTGATCTAATCTGTTTTTCTCTATTTCCTTAAACTGTTGTATTGTTTTTTGCAAAAGATTTTCTATCTCTAAAACGTGTTCCTTATACGTTTGTAAATGCATCATATCAAAACGTTCAAACGGACAAGACGCAGTAGCCTCCCTATACTTAAGCATTTTCTCAACCAATACCTTTTCCTGACCTACCATTTTCGCGTACCCCTCTAGTCTTTCACTAAATGGCGCCGGGCGAAAATATTTTTTACGGTCTCCGGGAAGTGTATAATAAACTATCTTCCCTATTTTTAAAAGTAAATTAAGGTTTGTTGAAATAGAACTTTTACTTGCCGAAAGCTTTTCTACTAGAGTATCAAAAGTTATCCCCTGCTTACTGTCAACTATAAGTGTACCCAATATCCTGCCTGCTAAAGGTGGTAAATTGTAATTGGTTTCGAAATGGATTCCAAACAACTCCACCAATTCATCTCTATCCTTACTTAAATTTGACATGTTAATGAATTTTTTTGCAAAGGTATAAACTTTAGTTCGGTAATCACCGAACTAAACGAACTAATTTTGTGTTAATTTTTTTTTAAGATAATTTTAACCAATAAAAAACCGGCCTGTAAAGCCGGTTAATAGTCATTCTATTATTTCAATTTTCACTTTTAAAGTGCCATGATTTTTATTACCCGTTATCTCCATAAATGCCTTTTTCGTGAGATCAATTTCAAGTTTCTTGCTAAAAGGTCCTCTGTCATTTACGATTACGTCAACATATTTCCCATTGGTTAAGTTAGTAACCCTTACCTGGGTTCCAAACGGAAGGCTTTTATGTGCAGCTGTATATTTAGTATTATCAAAGCGTTCTCCACTACTGGTTTTGCGCCCGTTAAATTTATCATGGTAATAAGTGGCAATCACATCGGTTTTGTAAGACTTTAGGTTTTGTGATACAGTATCACTAACGCGATTTACAACAAAGGCTTTAGTATGCGCGCCAAAAGCAGTATGAGAAGAGAAGCTACTCAAAACAAAAATCACTAGTAATAAAAAAGTGAAGGGCAGTACTTTTTTCATAGACATAAATTTAAGCCTTTTTCACAAATTGAATGCCATAAAATAAAAAAGGGTCGCCAAGCGACCCAAAATATTTTAATTAAACCATGCGCTCCATGGTATCCTGCTTAACAGGAGTACTAAGGCAATGGCATACATATAACCAATTTTTTTAAATTTAGCCTGACTGTCTTCAGTCTTTTTATGCTTAGACCATCCTATTGTAATAAGTGCAATAGCAATTATATTAATAAGCGGGTGCTCTACAAGGTATAATCTCAATGTACTGTCTTTCATTACAGCTCCCATACCAGCCTGTTTAGCGTTATCAAAATAAGGAGACACAAAATAAAGCACTATTCCCAGCAAAAGCTGAATGTGTGAAAAAATAAGTGCTATCATTGATATTTGCCTGTCTTTTGGCGTAAATACCCTTTTTGAAGACAATCCTCCAAAAGCATTTAAAGTGGCTATTAAAAGAAGTCCTAAAGTGGCATATGCCCAGTAAGAGTGTAACCCTAAAATGGAATCGTACATAAAAGTTAGTTTTTGTTTTCTACTTATACAAAAATAGAAATTTTATTGTTGGATACTATAAAAAAATAATCCCCGATACAATCGGGGATTATTCTGAAATTAATAACCTGCTTATATAGAAATTAGAAATTAAATCTCATAGCAAAGTTCCAGGTAGTACCATTACCAAAAAATACATTATTACTTGTATTGATTCCTTTATACGATTCGTCTCCATCTTCAACAGCTCTTGCTGAAGTCATTTCTGACATATAAACTTCCCCAAAAAGGTTGTTTACGTTTAAACGAAATGATAATGATGTTTCTGTAAAGTTGATTTTATAGGTAGCTCCTGCATCAAAAATATCGTATGAAGGAAGTTCAATATTATTTTTAACAACAGCTGTACTGTAAAGGTTGTCGTAGTTTCTCCAGTCAACATCTACAGATAATCTTTGAGTAGCTTTATATACTAAACCAAAACCATAAGTAGTTTGTGCTCCACCACCTACTTTACCACCTTTAACATCAATAACCTCTTCTTCAGTAAGGTTTTGATCCTGGTCAAAAGTCCTTTGGTAAATATTATCGTCATAAGTCCAGTCACCAAACGAACCGAAACCTCTTACATCAAGGAAAGTAAACGGGTGTGCCATGAAATCGATCTCAACCCCTTTATGAAGCTGTACCACACCAGAGTTATTAAAGTACACTCTGTCACCAGTAGCCTCATCACCGTCTGAAGTTGTAGTAACACGATCTTTCCACTGAGTGCTGTAAAGGTTAAGGTTGGCATCAAAGTAAGTGCTTCTAAATCTGTAACCAGCTTCAAAACCTGTTACTTTTTCGTTTTTAGTTAACGGGTTCACATCATTACCATAGTTTAGGTAAATGTTGTCGTGGTATGGTTGTCTTGAATAATGACCTGCATTAACAAACACAGTATGATTAGGTGTTATAACATAGCTGGCACCACCTTTAATATTGAAACCGGTATTGTTTACTTTAGCCGATTCTTCTTCAGCCTCTACATAACCGAATCTGTCCCAACGCACGTGCGACTGGTTAGATACCGCACCCTGCACGTATGCAGAAAAGTTATCAGTAGCATATTCTACCTGACCGAAAACACCACCGTAGCTGATTCTTTCGCTATAGTCGTAGTTTACTTTCTGGTTGTCATCTGCTTTATCAAATAAAGAACTCCAAGGCTTAGCGCTAAATGCATCTGTTACAATATAACCTCCAGGGTACTGTGCGTTATCAGTAGTTTCCCATCCGTTAAGACCTAAGAAATGGTTTATAGTTCTGTAGTGATCTCCTTTGTATGTTCTTAAATCGATACCTGCGTTGTAGCTAAGTTCATCTGTAAGTTTGTGGTTAAAGTTAGATACCACTCCGTACCAAGCATGGTTGTTAACTGAGTTACGGATAGCATAACCACCGTTACTTAGTGAACCTATAGCTCCAGGAAGAGCAGAGTTATTTCCTGAAATAGCATCAAAATCAACATGACCGTCAGCAGTTCTTACTCTACCGCTACCCCAGTTACCGGTTCCACCACCACGTCCCCATGAAGCGTAAAGCACTGTAGAAAGTTGCATAGCATCGTTAATATTGAAGTCCCAGTTAAAATTAGCTACAGGCTTGTGGTAGTAGTTTCTTCTTTCTGTCATATAGTCACCATTGTAGTAACCATAGTTGTTATTGTATTTTCGACCATGAACAAGATAATCTGAAATACGCTTTGTAAAGTTTTGATCGTGTTGCTGCGGTGCACCAAAAATAAGGAAGTTGAAAAGGTGTTTTTCATTTGCTTTGTAACCTACAGATACAAAGTAGTTTTGTCCTTCACCATAAGTACCACGGTTGTATCCGTCACCACTCCATTTAGTAAGTAATGCACTAAAACCCCACCCGTTTTCCATCATACCTGTGTTGTATGATACTGTATTCTTCATAAAGTTGTTGTTACCTACAGTAGACTGAGCAAAACCACCCTGTCTAAGCTGTGTAGCTTTTGTAACAATGTTTACAGTACCCCCTACAGAAGAGATAGCAAGTTTAGATGAACCTAAACCTCTTTGTACCTGTACAGAGCTTGCAACATCTGTCATACCACTCCAGTTAGACCAGTACATGTTACCGTCTTCCATACCGTTGATTGGCTGACCATTTAAAAGGAACGCCGTATTGGTTTGGTCAAAACCACGAACATATACTTTAGAGTCTCCAAAACCACCTGCCTGGCTTGCAACATACACTGAAGGTGTGTTTTTCATTACCTCAGGAAAATCCTGACTACCTGATTTCTGCTGAATTTCCTTGTAGCTGATTTTAGATACAGCAACAGGTGTTTTCCTGTCTTCTTCCATATCAATAACTCCAGATCCAACAATTACAACCGCATCAAGTTCTTCGGCATCAATCATTAATTTGATTTCACCAACATTAAATGTTTGTCCCGGTGTAATAGTAAAAGGGATAACCCTTGTTTCATAACCAATAAAAGAGATAATAACATCACCCGATGTTTTACTGGTTTTAAGTGTAAAGCTACCATCGTCATTTGTAGTAGCTCCGTCTGCAGTTCCTCTAACCACTACATTAGCTGCCATTAACGGTAAGTTGTCCTGTCCGTCTACAACTTTACCTGAAATTGTTTCCTGTGCAAATGATGCTGCTCCCAGCAACAACATTGTTAAGGTCATCAACAAGTGTCTAAAATTCCTCATGTTTTTTGCGCGTGTTTAAGGTTTCGGGCGCAAAAATTATCTTTTACCCTCAACCCAAGGTTAAGACATTATTAAATACTATCATGTTTACAAAATATTGATAATCAATCAACTATATATTAAGAAAAACTTAAAAAAGTAACTCTTTGCTTTACTTTGGGATAAACATTTATTCACGCATTAGTAACCTGTTTTTTTTGTTTACAGGCATAAAAAAAGCCCGAAATTGCTTTCGGGCCTCTGTTTTATATATAACTTAAAAACACCTGAGTGTTTTTTTTGCTAATATTTCTTATTTTTAAGAAAGTAATTTAACAGGAATTCGGTAGAGTTATCATGCTGCTTAACGTCTCCCGAATGTATCTCATCCAGAATAGAATTAGCGAGTTGTTTACCTAATTCAACACCCCACTGATCGTAACTGAAAATGTTCCATATTACACCCTGTGCAAATATTTTATGCTCATATAGTGCAATAAGCGCCCCAAGTGTCTCTGGCGTAAGTTTATCAATTAAAAGGGTATTTGTAGGCTTGTTACCGGTAAACACCTTAAACGGAAGTAAAAACGCAGCTTTATCGCCATCTATGCCCTGCTTTACAAACTCAGCCTTAACCTGAGCTTCGGTTTTACCATTAAGTAATGCCTCAGTTTGAGCAAAGAAGTTAGACATCAGTTTATCATGATGGTCTTTATTACCGTGTAAAGGCTGTACAAAACCAATAAAATCGGTAGGAATAAGCTTAGTTCCCTGATGTATTAACTGGAAGAATGCGTGCTGAGAGTTTGTACCCGGCTCTCCCCATATAATAGTACCGGTTTGGTACTGTACCGGGTTACCGTTACGGTCTATACTCTTACCGTTACTCTCCATTATACCCTGTTGCAGGTAAGGTGCCAGTTTTTGCAGGTACTGTGTGTAAGGTATTAAAGCCTCGCTTTCGGCACCAAAAAAGTTGTTATACCATACACTTAATAATGCAAGCACAACCGGTATATTTTTATCATGTGGAGCCGTTTTAAAGTGCTCATCCATATCGTGTGCACCTTTAAGCAGTTCGTCAAAGTTTTCAAAACCTACAGCAAGACTGATTGAAAGACCTACGGCACTCCACAGGGAGAAACGTCCGCCAACCCAATCCCACATAGGGAATATGTTATTTTCGTCAATACCAAACTCGGTAACCTTCTGTATGTTGGTAGATACAGCCACAAAATGCTTCGCCACATCCTCCTGCTTAGCCGATTTAAGGAACCATTCCCTTACCGTTTGAGCATTAGAAAGTGTTTCCTGAGTGGTAAAGGTTTTAGAAACAATAACAAAAAGTGTAGTTTCCGGATCCAAACCTTTAAGGCTCTCCATAACATGGTCACCATCTACGTTTGAAATAAAACGCACCTCAAGGTTATTTTTATAGTAAGCAAGTGCATCTACAACCATTGCAGGCCCTAAATCACTACCGCCTATACCAATATTTACCACATGGGTAAATGCTTTACCGGTATAACCTTTTTGAGAACCGTTTATAATACCGTCACAAAATCCTTTTATTTTATTTTTTACGGCATATACTTCCGGCATTACATTAACACCGTTTACTTGTACACCAGCACTTTCGGGTGCACGTAATGCAGTATGAAGTACTGCTCTGTTTTCTGTCCTGTTAATGGCATCTCCGGCAAAATAACTATCTATAGCCGATGCCATCCCTGACTCCTCAGCCAGTTTCAGTAAAAGGGAAAGTGTTTCCTCGTTTATTATGTTTTTAGAGTAATCTACTAAAAAATCATTCCACTGAATGTGGAATTTTTCGCTCCTGCCTTTATCGGCAGCAAACATCTCCTGCATGGAGGCATTTTGCATATCGGCAAAATGCTTTTGTAATTCCGTCCAGGCTGCGGTACCTGTAGGGTTGATATTTTCCATTGCCATTACTTATTATTATTTAATTTGAGGTTTGAGATACTGTCTAATTCTTTTCTTAAAGGCTTCATGTAAGCCTCATATCTTGGCATGTGCTCTTTTTTCATTGGGTCAGAGCTTGTAAACTTCTGTTTCAGGGCATCTACCTGTACCCCGTTTTTCCAAAAACGGTAACAAACGTGTGGTCCGGTTGCCAAGCCTGTACTACCTACTTTACCAATTATTTCTCCCTGACTTACCCTTTGCCCTGTTTTAACCAAAATTTTTGACATGTGGAGGTACTGAGTAGAATAAGTACTGTTGTGCCTGATTTTTACATAATTACCGTTACCGGCTGTATACCCGGCTCTTTCTACAACCCCTGTAGCCGTGGCCATAATAGGCGTACCTGTAGGAGCGGCATAATCGGTACCGTTATGCGCTTTCCAGCGTTTTTGTACCGGGTGAAAACGCCTTGGTGTAAAGCGCGAAGAAATACGGCTAAACTTAAGCGGTGCTTTTAGGAACATACTTTTAAGCGCCTTACCATTCTCGTCATAATAATCGTAGGTTTTAGCAAGCGTGTCCTGTTTAAAAGGGAAGGCATAAATTTTGTCGCCTTTATATTCAAAGTAAGAGCCTTCTATATTTTTGATTCCGGCATAAATGGTATCACTTATAAACGTTTCGTTAATGATAACCCCAAACTTATCGCCTTTTTGTATCCTGAAGAAATCGACACTCCAAGCATAAATCTCAGAAAGCTCCTGTGCCAGTGCTGGCCCAACTCCTTCTTTTTGCAGTGTACCTGCCAGCGAACCTTCAATCTCCCCTACAATTACCCTACGCTTTACCGATACAGGACGTTTCTTTTTATGTACCACTACCGAATCCCTTAAATCAATAACATAATAGCTAAGTTTATTAGGCTGATATACAAACGCCTTAAGGTTATGTGGCGCATTTTTATCCTTAAAAAGTGTATAGGGCTTACCTATCCTTATATCTCTAAGGTTAAAGGTATCCCTAATTTTTTCGGTAATATTATGGATAGCTGCTGCATCAAAGTTTTGTTTAGCCATCAATCCACCAAAAGTGTCTCCACTTTTAATGGTATCATGCACTACCTGAAAACTATCTACAACAAAGCCAAATTCTTTTCTTATTTTTTTAACCTCTTTCTTTGCTACGGGTTCGGGCTTAGCGTCCTTTTCCTCTTTTTTACAGGCAATAAAAGTGGTTAGCAATAATATGAAAGTAAGATATCTCAAATTAGATGTTTTATGCGGTTATTATACGTTCTCTCCCCAGTTCTTTAACTCCTCCTCACTCCATAATTCAGGGAAAAATATCCTTCTTTGGTATTTAGGATGCATATATTTTTTCCAGTCGCTTCCTCCGGTTGCTTCCTGCGGACCTGAAACGCTTTCAATATATTTTTTTGCCGTATTGTAGTGCCCCATTACCCAGGTAACATTTACCGTATAATCATAATGACGCATTGCTTTTACAAGTGTAACATCTTTTTGCGTTTCTTCAGGAAGTTGTTTGAATTTCCTCCAAATGTTTATGGTGTTGTATTCTTCCATAAAGCGAAGGAATTCACCTTTATATCTTTTCTCAAACTGCGATAATAGGTATGATTTCTCTCCTGTTTTATAATCTTTCCCTGCAGCCTGCCAATATAAATGCTCTAAGGCATGTTCATAAGGCGTATTTCTGTCAATATCAGCTCTGTACCTGTAGTCTATAAGATTGATAAGATCTGTAGAAGCAAACTCGATAAGACGGTATTGCGCACTTTGGAATCCGCTCGCAGGCGTTAGTGTATTTCTAAACTTCATGTATTGATCTACCTCCATACCATCACCCATAATATCAAACGAGGTGGTGAGCATATCAAAGTAACGGCTAATACGCATTAGCTTTTCGGTAAAGTAAGCCGTTTCCGGTTGTTCGGTATGGCAAAGCTGTTCTACCTCCCACAATATCATTTTAAACAACAGCTCGTTTACCTGATGGTACATTATAAAAACCATTTCATCAGGAAGTGTAGTCCTTTGAGTTTGCAGGTTTAATAATGCATCGGTTTGTATATAATCCCAGTACGTTATGGGTTTTGCCCAAAGAAGCCCTTCAAGATGGGTTTCTGTTTTCTGGTTTATTGCCTTAAATTTTTTTTCAAGATCGTTAAGCTGTTGCTCTATTGCGGGTGTAATGTCCATTGTGTTATTTAGATTTAACTTTAAAAGAGTGGCTAAGCCCTTTAAACTCGTCCAAATCTGCCTTTAATGAACCCACTGCTAAATCGGCCTTTATCCTTAGAGGAATCCTGTTCCCATCGTTTGAAATCCAAACAGTTAAACTCTCCTCTTCCTTAAATACACGGCCTGCCTGAACATAGGGTCTGAATATCATGGCAGAAACGGTCCCAAATTTAGTTTTTATATCCTCTCGACCAAGGAATTTTAACTTAAACTTCGTCACTTCTTCATCAAAAAACATGTCTACTTCTATAAAGCCCCCCACTTTAAGGTCGTCAACCTCAGGGTGGTTCCTCAAATAGTAGAACACCGACACGATATCCTGCACGTTTTCAGGCACCTTAAAGGTTTTTTTCGTATCGTTTTTATAGTCGTTTACGGTTACCGTATTACTGGACTGGTTAAAGAAACCTTCCTGGTTTTTGGTATATCCGCCTTCGTCTATTTTCCTTATAAACTGGTAAGGCTTACCGGTCTCCTTATCAAAATAACTCTGATAATCATCCTTTACCTTAAAAAACAGTTTTGCTGCACCTGTAGTATACCCTTTACCTACTACGTGAAATACTTTTTTATTTTCACGAACGGCATCTTTAACCTCGAGGGTGGCATACCCGGCATTTATAAAACCGTAATGGATTCTGAATTTAAAATACTCGCCCGCAGAAAAGGCGTTTTGAGAATAAACATTACATATTGTAAAGAACAAAATGGCTGTCATTAACTTTTTCATAGCAATTATCTAACTTTTTGATGTTTTACAATAGTAAATTACAATTTTTGTTCCAAAAATACTAAACAAAAAAACCCAGCCAAAATTAATGACCGGGTTTTTATGCTATTAACCAACCAAAAAACTATAAATTATGAAAATTACTTTTCACAAAAAAGTGAGCTCACTACAGCTCCCTTTTTGCGAGTGCAAAAGTAGATAGGTTTTTAAAAAATTCTCTCTAAAAAATCAACTTTAACACATATTCCTCAAAAAATAAACCTTTAGATGGTTTAAAATTATTAACTATATAAAAATAAGTAGCTTTTATAACGTTCCTCGCAATGCTTGTTCTCTCTCAATCGACTCAAACAGAGCCTTAAAGTTACCTGCACCAAAGCCTCTTGCACCCATTCTCTGAATTATTTCATAGAAAAGTGTAGGACGGTCTTCAACCGGTTTGGTAAAAATTTGTAATAAGTAACCTTCCTCATCAGCATCAACCATGATACCTAAACTCTCAAGAACACTAATATCCTCTTTCATGATACTCATGTGTTCACCAAGACGGTTTGGCACTTCTTCATAGTAAGTATGAGGCGGTGCAGAAAGGAATTCAACACCTCTTGCTTTTAATGCGCTTACTGTTTTAATGATATCATCGGTAGCGATAGCAATGTGCTGTACACCTGGACCACCATAGAAATCAAGATATTCCTCAATCTGAGACCTTTTAGCCCCTTCTGCAGGCTCATTGATAGGAAATTTAATCCTACCGTTACCGTTAGACATTACTTTACTCATAAGAGCAGAATATTCTGTATGGATTTGCTTGTCATCAAATGAAAGGAAGTTAACAAACCCCATTACATCTTCATACCACTTAACCCAGGTATTCATTTCGTTCCATCCTACGTTACCTACCATGTGGTCTACAAACTTAAGACCTGTTGGCTCTGGGTTGTAGTCAGATTTCCATTCTTTATACCCCGGCAAGAAAGCTCCTTTGTAGTTTTTACGCTCTACAAACATGTGTACTGTTTCACCATAAGTGTAGATACCTGCACGTACCACTTCACCAAACTCATCTGTCTCAACAGTTGGCTCCATATATACTTTAGCACCTCTCTTAGTAGTTTCCTCAAAAGATTTTCTTGCATCTTCTACCCAAAGTGCTACGATTTTAACACCATCACCGTGTTTAACGATATGATCGTTTAACGGAGAATCAGCATTTAACGGAGTTGTTAATACTAAACGGATTTTATCCTGAACAAGCACATAAGATGCTCTGTCTTTTAAACCTGTTTCCAAACCTGCATAAGCATGCGACTGGAATCCGAAAGCTGTTTTATAATAGTGGGCTGCCTGTTTAGCGTTACCTACATAAAATTCAATATAATCTGTTCCTAAAAGCGGAAGGAAATCCTGTGCTCCTTCAAATATTTTTTCTAAGCCGTATTCAACGCTCTTTACTTCTTTGCTCATAGTTTCAATATTTTAAGTTGTCCTGCCAAAGCAGGAAAACGTTTTTGTTTTGTTTGTTATTTTTAAAAATTACTCTACCCACGATTTATAGTATTGACCATCATCTAAGCCCATAGCAGCTTTAGTTACTTTAAGCGGACGGAAGGTATCTACCATTACCGCAAGCTCTAAAGTTTCCGTCTGACCGATACTGCGCTCCATTGCCCCCGGTGCAGGCCCGTGAGGAATACCTTTAGGGTGAAGCGTAATGTGACCCTGCTCTATATTGTTACGGCTCATAAAGTCACCGTCTACATAATAAAGCACCTCGTCACTGTCAATATTACTGTGGTTGTATGGTGCCGGTATTGATTTTGGATGGTAGTCATAAAGCCTAGGGCAGAATGAACAAACCACAAATCCGGCAGTTTCAAATGTTTGGTGAATTGGCGGCGGTAAGTGTACCCTACCTGTAATAGGCTCAAAGTTATGAATACTAAACCCGTAAGGGAAGTTATAACCATCCCAACCAATAACATCAAACGGATGCGTAGCATATACTACCTCATGCATCATACCTTCTTTCTTGATTTTGATAAGGAAATCTCCTTTTTCATCATACGTTTCAAGCTGCTCCGGTAATTTAAAGTCCCTTTCACAAAACGGAGAGTGCTCTAAATGCTGTCCGCTTTCATTTTTATAACGCTTAGGCGTGTAGAAAGGCGATGTAGACTCTACATAAAGTAAACGGTTATCACTGGTTTCAAAATCTATTTGGTATATCATACCTCTTGGAATAACTAGGTAATCACCATACTCAAACGGAATGTTACCCATAAAAGTTCTAAGAGTACCTTTCCCTTTATGGATAAACAGCATTTCATCGGCATCGGCATTTTTGTAAAAATACTCACGAAGCGATTTTTTTGGTGCAGCAAGCCCAATGATACAATCATTGTTTACCAGCATATCGGTACGGCTTTCCAAAAAGTCATCCTTTGGCTGGAGCTCAAAACCTTTAAGTAAAAGTGATTTGATGTTTTTTTCGATGGCAATCTCCGGCTCTACAGAGTATGATTTTAAAATCTCCTTAACCTGTGTTGGCCTGTGTACATGGTACAACAGTGAAGAATGTCCGTGAAAACCTTCGGTACCAAACAGCTGCTCGTAGTAAAGTCCGCCGTCCGGTTTCTCAAACTGTATATGTCTTTTGTGAGGGATATTCCCTACTTTGTGATATATAGGCATAATTGAAATTTATTAATTAAACATATTAAACGGGTACACCATGTAATATATATCATTCCGGGTTTCTCTTAATGAGAAATTTCAGGTGGCTTAATAAATCTGTCCAACTCATATTCATTAGACAAATATCGTAAAAATTTAATTTTGCTCCCTAATTATTATACAATATTTATATTTAGAGCACATTCTCAGCAAAAATTTGAGTTTCACGTTAAAATCAGCTTTGGTTATGAATCTGTTGATATGATTTTAGGCTAATTGAGAAATTTGAATTACTTATGTTAAAAGCCTTTACGGATTTTTAATTTAATTGCGCTTTTCTTTACTTTTCTATTTGTTTTTCTATCTTTGAAACCGTTTAATAACCAAAAAACAAATATCCTTTATGGCAGCGAAATCAGAATCGTGGGGCTCGCGTGTTGGCTTAATTCTGGCAATGGCAGGTAATGCGGTTGGATTAGGCAACTTTTTAAGATTCCCGGTACAGGCAGTTCAAAACGGAGGTGGCGCCTTTATTATACCTTACCTCGTGTGTTTTGTAGTGATGGGAATCCCTCTTCTTTTTATTGAATGGTCTACCGGCCGTTTTGGAGGAAGATACGGCAACCACAGTACCCCTTACATTCTGGACACCATGGCTAAAGGCCGAATATGGAAATACATTGGTGTCTTTGGTATTTTTACCAATATCGCCGTCGCATCATACTACTGTTATATCGAATCCTGGACTATGTCTTATGTATACCACACAATAAAAGGAACTTTTGTGGGTATGGATCAGGCTCAAGTTGCAGGATTTTTTGATACCTATACCACAGTAGCAAAAAGTACAACAGGTATTCCTTATGAAGCCGTTGTATTTTACATAGCCTGCTTACTTTTAAATACTTACATCCTTTCCAAAGGTTTAGGCGGTATTGAAAAGGTAGCAAAAATAGGTATGCCGCTACTTATCCTTTTTGGTGCAGTACTGGCATTTAAAGGACTTACTCTTGGAACCGATGGAGCATCAGCACTATTCCCTAATGCCAATGCATGGGACGGACTTAACTTCCTGTGGACACCACAGTTTGACTCCCTCTCCAACCCTAAGGTATGGCTCGCCGCCGCCGGGCAGATATTCTTTACCTTATCTGTAGGTATGGGTACTGTACATTGTTATGCAGCTTACATAAGATCTAAAGATGATATTGCCCTAAACGCTGTTTCTGCAGGTTTCATGAACGAATTTGTAGAGGTTGTATTAGGTAGCTCAATAGTAATTCCTATTGCAGCAGGCTACCTTGGTCTTGACTGGGTACTTCAAAATGCAGGCTTCGGTATGGCATTCCAAACTATGCCTTACCTCTTCCAGCAATGGGGTCATGTCCTCGCCATTTTTGCAGGGGTATTCTGGTTCGGGCTACTATTCTTTGCCGGTATTACCTCGTCCCTTGCCATGGGTACTCCATGGATTGGCTTTATGCGCGATGAGTTTGGCTGGAAAAACAACAAAGGCGCCTGGTCCTTCGGGCTTATTGCCCTTATAATGGGATTACCAACCGTTATCTTCTTTAAAGAAGGTGTATTTGACGAATACGACTACTGGGCAGGTACCGTAAGCCTTGTAGTGTTTGCTTTCCTTGAAACCGTACTGTTTGCATGGATTTTCGGTATAAAAAGAGGATGGGAAGAAATTAACCTTGGTGCCGATATTAAAGTTCCGGTATTCTTTAAATATGTAATACTTGTTGTAACACCATGTCTTTTAGGATGGGTTCTTCTTGCCAGTGTGCCTGATATGACCAACAAGGTTATGAATAATGACACCCATAACAAAGAGTGGTTTGCTGATGCTTATTATGCCGAGGATTATGGCTCTGCCGAATTTGGTGTGGTTGATTCTGTAGCACCTAACTTTGTAAAAATTGCATTTGAGAACGAAAAACAGGTTTTTGACAAATCTCAAAATAACACGCATACTGTAAAGTATACTGACTATAAAACTTACTCATTTAAAAACGAACAACATACTGTTGTTAGCCTGGGTGATAAAATACATCCTAAAGATAAAATTGCAGAAGGTAAATTCACTAACAACGTGATGTACAAAACACTGGGAAGATTATTATTAATAACTTTGTTTATCTTTATTAGCATAGTAGTATACAGAGCATATTTAAAACGAGTTAAAGAAGGGAGGGCAACAGCATGAAAACAGAAGCAATAATAGTAATGGTAGGCGCACAGGGAATTGTGGTAGCCATGGCTGCATACTTTTTTTATAAGGTTTTAACCGTAAAACCGAAACCGGAACCCGACTCCTATTCGGAAAATGATGATATAACAGAAAGGCAGGATAATTAATCCTGCCTTTTGGCTTTTTATATATTTCCGTTTCGTTTCCTCTTAATAAATATTTAGAACCAAAAACCTACACTAAACCAAGTATAATGATTTTTGGTATCGGGAGACCAGCTGTGCTTTACTTCTATAGGCCCTATTATAGTTTCCATACCATAACCAAAAGCATATCCACTATATTGGGGCACACTGAATATATTACCCTCGTCATAAATCCTGTGTCCTAAATTGGCAAAGTTTGCCGTGAAGTTAATATGGTTTTTCTTTACAAATTCATAATCAAGTGTAGCTGTTCCTTTAATATAACTATCTCCTGACAGGCTCAAAAAGTCATATCCGTAAAAATGACGGAAGTTATTTGTCATATTATACCCATAACCTCCCAAAATAAAATCAAAAAACGGGACTGTAGTATCGCTGGAAACCGCAAAACCACCCTCTGTTTGCAATTCTAACGACAGGTTACGCACTATTTCATGCACTATACCCATATCTGCCTTAAAGATGCTGAAACGCCCAAAAATGTCATTGTAATCAGATGAGAACAAAAACGTTTTTGCCTCACCAGTAAAATACCATCCCTTTTTAGGGAAGTATTTGTTATCATAAGAGTCGTATTTAAGTGTACCGTATAGCGAAAAATAATCACTATCGTCAAAAATACTGTTAGACTCTACCGTTTCACTCTTAATTTTTAAATGCTTAAGTTCCGCTCCGGCACCAATAAGAAACTTTTGCGCAAAAATGGTTTGCAGATACACTTTATTGGTAAAATCGGTAAAATCGAGATTAAGCGAATTCACCCCAAATGTCCTTAAAAACTCCCCTTCATTAAATTCGGCAGAGATATTTCTGTTAAAATTACTGTAACTGGAATGAAAACCATAACTGATATGAAAACCATTATCACGATAATAATCCAGATTATAACGGAAATGATCCCCCAAAATCACATCGAGCGATGCAACGTCATTTTGGAACAATAGTTTCTTTTGAGTAAGATTAACTAATATACCACTTTTGTAAAGTCCGTCATAATGAAGCCCGAATTTCAAATAGCGGTTTACAGGATTTTCGGTTAAGTTCATATTAAGCACATCACCTCCGTTAGATCCTTTTTCAAAAGAATAGGAAATGGAATTGAAGTTTTGTGTAGCACTGAGGCTGCTTATTCCGGCATCCAGCTTATCATACGTAATTTTTGCCCCTCCTTTAAACCTAAGCTTACCTACCACATACGATTTAGTGTAATACTCCAGTTTATTCACATTAATATACTCTATATTAAGAGTATCTTTTGCTTCGGTACATCTTTTAACTATAGGCTTATCACTACCCAGCTTTTTTAAGGTATCATATAATGTTAAGGCAGCCTCTTCGCCTTTTTTGATAATCTCCTGTCCCTGATCAAAAGAGATAACCGAGTAACCCGAAATATCCGGTTTTATATATACATCGGTCTCTTCACGCTTTTTATCCATTTTTTTGATCATCTGGTAGTTATTAATCTGTACCAGTACACCGGTTGCCCCTTTAATCTCATCACGCGATTTCAGTCCGTCCTGAACATCAACCCCAATAATGATATCAGCACCCATTTTCCTGATTTCCTCTACCGGATAGTTATTAGTAACTCCACCGTCAATAAGCAGTCTCCCGTCAATCTCTACCGGATAGTATAATGACGGAAATGCCCCACTGGCAAGAATAGCATCGGGCAGTATCCCTTTCTGCAGCACCACCTCTTCTCCGGTTTCAATATCTGTAGCAATACAAACAAACGGAATAGGCAAACTATCAAATTCCCTAATGTGTCTAACATGATTGGTAAGCCTGTTTATAATGGCATAATTATAAAGTCCTTTTGAAACAGCCGTAGGAAACCCCAGTTTGAAGTTTTTAAAAGGAAGTGTTAAGGCGTAAATTTCGTCGTTTCTTTTCTCAAAAAAGGTTTTGGAACTCCTTGGGATATAATCCCGAAGAAGGGCGTCTGAATCTACCCTTTGAAAAATAGAATCCAACTGATTTGCACTGTAACCGGAAGCATAAAGCCCCCCAATTATAGCTCCCATACTGGTACCACCTATGTAAGATATCTCTATCCCGGCCTCTTCCAGTACTTTTAGTGCACCAATATGAGCAAGCCCTTTTGCTCCTCCACCGCTCAGTACCACACCTATTTTGGGTTTATGCTTCGGCAGGGTATCGTTTTCCTGTGCCGAAACACTATAGAAAGTGAGTAAAAATAGCAGGGTAAGGAGCGGTTTGTTCATTACGTTTTACTTTTATAGAATTCTGTAATTTTTTTAGCTTTTGCAGGGCCTACAACTTTTGCAATGTCTTCTTCGGGGGCGGCAGACAGCCTTTTAACCGACTTAAACTCCTTCAAAAGCGCTATCATTGTCTTCTCCCCTATGCCCGGTATGCTTTCTATTGACGTTTGGAGCGCTCCTTTGCTACGTTTATCCCTATGGAAATTAATCCCGAAACGGTGCGCCTCATTTCTGAGGTGCTGTATTATTTTTAAAGTCTCTGATTTCTTGTCCAGATACAGCGGAATAGAGTCCCCCGGATAGAAAATTTCTTCGAGCCTTTTAGCAATGCCTAAAATAGTGATTTTACCTCTCAATCCCAAGTCATCCAAGCTTTTTAAAGCCGATGATAACTGCCCTTTACCACCATCAATAATTATAAGCTGCGGCAGGGGCTCATTCTCATCTAAAAGACGCTTGTATCGTCTGTACACCACCTCTTCCATAGAAGCAAAATCGTTAGGACCTTCAACTGTTTTTATATTAAAATGACGGTAGTCCTTTTTACTGGGCTTTCCGTCCTTAAACACAACGCATGCCGACACCGGATTAGTACCCTGAATGTTTGAGTTATCAAAACATTCTATATGCCTTGGTTCAAACGGGAGGCGCAAATCTTTTTTCATTTGTGCCATAATACGATTGGTATGCCTGTCTGGATCTACTATCTTAATTTGCTTAAGCTGATCCATTCGGTAAAACTTCGCATTACGTTCAGACAAATCTAAAATCTGCTTTTTATCCCCAAGTTTAGGCACTGTTATTTTTACGTCAGGACCTAAATCCAGCTCAAAAGGCAGTAATATCTCTTTAGAGCGTAAATCAAAGCGCTCTCTAAGCTCTACAACAGCAAGCTCAAGCAACTGCTCATCGGTCTCTTCCAGCCTCTTTTTTATTTCCATAGTATGCGAACGGATAATGGCGCCGTGTGATACCTGTATAAAGTTCACATAAGCCATACTCTCGTCAGATATTATGGTAAACACATCTATGTTAGATATCCTTGGATTAAATACAGTAGAGCGCGCCTGATAGTTTTCCAGCACCTCAATCTTTTCTTTTATTTTCTGGGCTTCCTCAAACTTCATCTCAGCAGCCAGTTCCTGCATCAGGTTTTTAAAATCTTTAAGGCTTTCCTTAAAGTTCCCTTTAAGTATTTCCCTTACCGCATTTACATTGCTTTGGTATCGCTCCAGTGATTCATAGCCCTCACATGGCCCTTTACAGTTACCAATATGATACTCAAGGCAAACCTTGTACTTTTCGCTTTTTATATTACCTGCACTCAAATCATAATTGCAGGTACGCAGTGGGTACAGTTCTTTAATAAGCTCCAGTAGTGTATGCACCGTTTTGAAATTGGTATAAGGACCGAAATACTCCGACCCGTCCTTTACCAGCCTTCGGGTAGAAAAAATACGTGAGAAAGGTTCTTTCTTAATACAAATCCACGGGTAGGTTTTATCATCACGCAGCATAACGTTATAACGTGGCTGGTACTTTTTGATAAGGTTATTTTCCAGTAACAGTGCATCGTTCTCTGTAGGCACAACAATATGCCTGATGCTGGCTATTTTTTTAACCAGTACCCTTGTTTTACCTGAGTCGTGAATTTTTGTAAAATAAGATGAAACCCTCTTTTTAAGGTTCTTAGCCTTGCCCACATACAGCAGTTTACCATCTTTATCGTAATACTGGTAAACACCGGGGCTGTCGGGAAGGGTTTGTATTTGTAATTCCAGCGGAGTTTGCATATTACAAATTTAAAAAACAAATCATTACCCCGAGTCTTAAAAAACACAGGTTAAACACATAAAAATTACTGATAATTCCTATTTTTACCCTTTCTGTAAAATTATGGCAAAACACAGGGAGATTACCATACTGGGAGAGACCGTATTACCGGGTGACAGCAAAACCATAAACATGGAAATTGCACGCCTGCATACCATGACAAAACTTAAGGTTCCCATTATTGTGGAAAGGGCTAAAATCGACGGACCCGTTGTTCTTTTTAGCGCCGGGCTGCACGGAGACGAAATTAACGGCGTTGAAATTGTACGCCAGCTTATAGTTCGTAAAATAAACAAACCCAAACGCGGAACCATTATTTGTATTCCGGTAATTAACGTATTCGGTTTTGTGAATAAAACCCGTGAATTTCCTGACGGACGTGACCTAAACAGGGTTTTCCCCGGTAGTAAGAGCGGATCGCTTGCCAGTCGTTTTGCTTTCCACCTGCTAAACGAAATCGTACCTCATATAGATTACTGTGTAGACTTTCATGCCGGTGGTGCCAGCAGATTTAATGCAGCACAAATTCGTATTGTACCAAACAATGAAGAATTAAAACAGCTTGCCGATGTGTTTAACGCACCCTTTACCCTTTATTCCAAAAACATTTCGGGCTCGTTTAGAAATGCCTGTGGCAGGATGGGTGTAAAAATGTTGTTATTTGAGGGAGGGAAATCGTTAGACATTAACAACGACATCACTCAGGAAGGTGTAAAAGGCGCAAAACGCTTTTTAGCGCACTTTGATATGCTTAACCCTAAAAAGAACGCTAAGGAAGCTCCCGGACCTTCTATTTATATTGAAAGATCAGGATGGGTGCGCGCCCGTTTTTCCGGATTATTCCAGTTACATTGTAATGTAGGTAAGTTTGTGGAAAAAGGTGAGGTAATAGCTTATATAACCGATCCGTTTGGTAAGTTTGAACATAAGGTGAAAGCACCTCACGCCGGATATATTATTAATGCTAACGATGCTCCTATAGTGTATCAGGGAGATGCTGTTTTCCATATTACCCAAAAACTACTTTAAAACGCTACTCAACTGTTTATTATGTTCTTTAACCACTATTTTCACCAAACTATCCATTTCCTCTTTTGACAAAACCTCATAGTTTTTGACCAAAACATGATTGTTATAACTATTTAGACCAACAAGATATTTTAACACCTCAAAAACAAAAATAATCTGAAACGAAAATGAAAAATTTTCTAATCCTTGTTTTTTCATTTGACCATATCTAACCTCTATTCTTATTTCTCTTACATCTCCAGTCAATAAACCTACTGAATTAGTTAACGCTGAAATATCTTTGGAAGGATGATCATTTATTTTAATAAATACATTCTTATGCAAATAATAATCATCAAACTTTGAAAGTTTTTCTTTTAATTCTTTTGCTATTTCAACAATACTATTCAAATATATTTCCTGAAGGTTATAAAAACTTTTTTGCTTTTCTATTTTAGTTCCATAAGAATTTAATCTTTTCTCCAATAAAGCTATTTCTTTATCAATATCATCAGGTTCTTCTATACTTTCGCCCCTAGCTCCAGCAATCATTAACTCAAGAGAATTGTTTAAATTTTTTGCTATATAGTCAACAAAAGCGCCTATGTTTCCAGCATCTGCAAGTCTTAGAGCTGCAAAGTAATTCGCTTTGTCTTCTGTTTTAATAATAACCGGAGGGTAGCTATATTTCATCAAAATAAAATTCATCAGAATGCGTGCAGTACGACCGTTACCATCATCAAAAGGATGAATTCTAATAAATTTATAATGAAATTCTGAAGCTAATAAAATGGGATTAATATCTTCTCTCTCTATACTTTCATTATACCAAACCATCAGGTCAGCCATTTTAGCAGGAGTTTCTTCAGGCGTGGCAAAATAAAACATCTCACCTGTAACAGTTTTTACATGATTAGGTGATGTTTTATAACTACCTACATTAATTCGCTTTTTTGTTGGCTTACCATCGGGAGTTTGAGCATCTACCTCATATGGTTCTTTTAATAAAAGCTCATGTAACTGCCTTATAAAATTCTCAGTTAATGGTCTTTCACCCTTAACCATATCAATAACCCAATTAATAGCCTCATTATGCCCGGTTACCTCAAAATGGTCTTTTAAAGGCTTTCCCTGCGCTGTTACTCCAAACATTAACAACGCTTTGGTTTCTCCATAAGTAAGTGAATTACCTTCAAGATTATTAGAGTGATAATTCCAATCCAAACGGAATTTTTGCATAATCCTGTCTTCCTGTTCTTTATCTAAAGGTCGTAGAACATCTAATTCCTTTTTTAACTCTAAAGCTTTTGCAATTTCTTCCATTTGGCTAATGTTTTAGTATTAACAAATTTAAATTTAAAAACTGCACAAAACAAAAAGGGTAATCAGTATTTCATTTTTTCTAATTTTACACCATGATTAAAAAAGAACTCCGCATAAAATATAAGGCACTTCGTAACGCCATGAGCTTTGATGAAATTGAAGAACAAAGCCTGACTATAGCAAACCAATTATTAAAACTGGATATTTGGAACAAAACCTACTTCCACCTGTTTTTAAGTATTGAAGAGCACAAGGAAATACAAACCGAATACATTTTACAAATATTGGCAGGAAAGGATAAGGAAGTGGTGGTTTCAAAATCTAATTTTGACGACTGCAGCATGACACAATACCTACTTACCGATAATACCCGACTTAAGAAAAACGAATATGGTATACCGGAACCGGTTGACGGCATAGAGGTGCCCGATACTAAAATAGACGTAGTGTTTGTTCCGCTGTTGGCTTTTGACACTAAAGGACACCGTACAGGCTATGGAAAAGGGTTTTACGACCGTTTTTTAGCCAACTGCAAAAAAGATATTATAAAAATAGGGCTATCCTTTTTTGAAGCCGAAGAAAGCATAGACGACATACATCCAAACGATATGGTACTGGACTATTGTGTTACCCCAAAAGAGATTTATCAATTTTAATCTATTCTGTAACTACACCCTGAGGCTTAGCAAATGCTTTTTTATTGAAAAGAAGCAGTATACCCACACCTACAGAAATTGCAGCATCGGCAACGTTAAAAATAGCATTAAAGAAAAGAAAATTCTGACCTCCCCAAAACGGCAGCCATGAAGGCAACTGTCCTTTCCATATTGGGAAGTAGAACATATCTACCACCTTACCGTGAAATACTGTTCCGTATGGATTCTCTGAAAATAAAGTAGCTACGTGATTAGTACTGCTGTAATCAAAAATAAGTCCGTAGAAAACCGAGTCGATTATATTACCAAAAGCACCTGCCAAAATAAGTGATATGGAAACAATAAGATAATTAGAATATTTTTTCTTGACAGAATCATATAACCAATAGCCTATACCCCCTACAGCTACTATCCTGAAAAGAGTAAGTATCAGCTTACCATGCGCTCCCGGAATAACAGCACCCCATGCCATACCTTCGTTTTCAATAAAGTGTATCCTGAACCAGTTTAAATCCATAACTTTTACAAACTCATCAAGTTTAAAATGAGTTTTAATATAGATTTTTGAAACCTGGTCAATAATCAGTACAAGAATAACAATAAGGTAGGCTTTCTTTAAAGACATTTTTTAAATTTTACCCGCAAAAATAAATGAAATTATTAAATAATAATTATCATACCTTAGTTAATAGAATGCAAAAGGTTTAAATGGAGAAATAAACCGCAAAAAAGCGTGCCTGTATACGGGATTTAAAGTTACAGGTCAAAGCGTATTAAGTAAGGTGATAAAATAAAAAAGTAAGGGCCGCTAAAAGCAGCCCTGATATGCTATTTATCTTTGCATGTTTTTTGCCTCGATACTCATGGTAGCGTGCGGTACAAGTTTAAGTCTTTCTTTACCAATAAGCTTACCGGTTACTTTACAAATGCCATAAGTTTTGTTTTCAATTCTTATAAGGGCATTTTTAAGGTCACGAATAAACTTTTCCTGACGGATAGCAAGCTGAGAGTTGGCTTCTTTAGACATAGTCTCACTACCTTCTTCAAATGCTTTAAACGTAGGAGATGTATCATCCGTACCGTTGTTTAAATCATTCATGTAGGCACTCTTAATTAAGTCAAGGTCAGCTTTAGCTTTTTCTATCTTTTTAGTAATAAGCTCCTTAAACTCGGCTAAATCCGCGTCCGAATATCTTATTTGCTGCTCATCTACCATATTTCAATTATTTTGAAATTAATACTAGTGTTTTTATCTCATCAAATTCAATTTCTGTACCGTTTTCAATTTCTTCGTTAAATATCAGCTCATCTGTAAGGGTTTCAGACTTGATGTAACTCTCGTTACTCTTAACAGCCTGCTCCAGTGCCTGGTTATCTTTCAGGTAAACCTTAATCCTGTCGGTAACTTCAAATCCTGAATCTTTCCTTATGTTCTGAATTCTATTTACAAGCTCTCGGGCTATACCTTCGTTCCTTAGTTCGTCGGTAATGGTAATATCAAGCGCTACTGTAATACCGTTTGAATTTGCCACTAACCAGCCTTCAATATCCTGCGAAGAAATCTCAACATCTTCGTTTGTTAAAGTAATACTTTTTCCCGAAATGACAACATCCAGGCTGCCGCTCTTCTCAATCTCATTGATCTGTTCCTGTGAGAAATTTTGTATCTCTTTGGAAATCAGACCCATATCCTTCCCGAATCGTGGCCCAAGTACTTTAAAGTTAGGTTTGATTTGCTTAACAAGCACGTCTGAAGCGTCGTCCATCAATTCGATTTCCTTCACATTTACCTCAGCCTTAATCAGTTCTGAAACTGCTTCAATCTCACCCTTCTGTTTTGCGTCAAGTACCGGTATCATTACCTTTTGCAACGGTTGGCGCACTTTAATCATCTCCTTCTTCCTTAACGAAAGAACTAATGATGAAATTGTTTGCGCCTTCTCCATTCTGCTTTCTAACGATTTATCAACAAAGTTATCAGCATACTGCGGAAAATCGGCCAAATGTACGCTTTCGAATGTCTCTTTCTGTGAAGCTTGTGTTAAATCTTTATAAAGTCTGTCCATAAAGAAAGGTGCTACAGGAGCACTTAGTTTAGCCACAGTTACAAGACAGGTATAAAGCGTTTGATAAGCCGCTATTTTATCCTGTGCATATTCACCTTTCCAGAAACGTCTTCTGCAAAGTCGTACATACCAGTTACTCAAATTCTCCTGAACAAAGTCGGAAATAGCTCTTGTAGCTCTTGTAGGCTCATAGTCTGCATAGAAGCTGTCTACATCTTTTATAAGCGTATTAAGCTCAGATAAAATCCAACGGTCTATTTCAGGCCTTTCGTTAAGCGGAACTTCCGGTTCAGCAAAACTGAAGTTGTCAATATTGGCATATAACGCAAAGAATGAATATGTATTATACAGAGTACCAAAGAATTTACGTCTTACCTCGGCCACTCCCTCTATATCAAACTTAAGGTTATCCCATGGGTTTGCATTACTAATCATGTACCAACGGGTAGCATCCGGGCCGTATTCTGCAAGTGTCTCAAACGGATCTACCGCATTACCTAAACGTTTAGACATTTTGTGTCCGTTCTTATCCAGTACAAGCCCGTTACTTACTACGTTTTTATAAGCCACCTGATCAAATACCAGTGTACCTATAGCGTGTAGTGTATAGAACCAACCTCTTGTCTGGTCTACCCCTTCGGCAATAAAGTCGGCAGGATAAGCCGTATGGTTATCTACCAGTTCCTTATTTTCAAACGGATAGTGCCATTGTGCATAAGGCATAGCTCCACTGTCAAACCAAACATCAATAAGGTCGCTTTCGCGCTTCATTGGTTTTCCGCTTGGCGAAACCAGTGTTAGGCCGTCTACAACATTTTTATGCAGATCAATAAGCTCATAGTTATCTTCGCTCATATTACCCGGCTCAAACCCTTTAAACGGATTTTCGCTCATAACACCTGCTGCTATAGCTTTTTCTATTTCATTATACAGTTCTTCTGCAGAACCGATAATCATTTCTTCTGTCTTATCCTCGGTTCTCCATATAGGAAGCGGGATACCCCAGTAACGGGAACGTGAAAGGTTCCAGTCGTTGGCATTTTTAAGCCAGTTACCAAAACGTCCCTCACCGGTAGCCTTAGGCTTCCAGTTAATGGTTTCGTTCAGTTCAAACATCCTGTCTTTCACATCGGTAACACGGATAAACCAGCTATCTAACGGATAGTATAGCAGCGGCTCATCTGTTCTCCAGCTGTGCGGATAACTGTGAACATATTTCTCAACCTTAAAGGCTTTATTTTCTTCTTTTAAGCGGATAGCGATTTCAACATCTACTGATTTTTCCGGCGCTTCACCTTTATCGTAGTATTCGTTTTTCACATACTTACCTGAAAGATCTCCCAGTCCGTCAATAAACCTTCCCTGAAGATCTACAAGCGGCACAGGGTTTCCGTTTTTATCCAGTACAAGCATAGGCGGCACTTCAGGCTTCGCCTCTTTTGCCACCTTGGCATCATCGGCACCAAAAGTAGGCGCTGTGTGTACTATACCGGTACCGTCTTCGGTAGTAACGAAATCACCAGAAATTACACGGAAAGCATTCTCCGGGTTTTGGTATGGTAATACAAACGGCAACAACTGCTCGTAACGGATTCCTACAAGATCTTTACCTTTTCCTTCGGCAAGTACTTTGTATGGTATTTTTTTATCTCCTTCTTTGAAGTTTTCAAAATCGGTAGCATCTTCACTTACAAAATAGTTTTTACCAAACTGTTTCCCGATAAGGTTTTTAGCAAGCACCACATTTATCGGCTCAAATGTATACTGGTTAAAAGTTTGTACCAGTACATAATCAATATTAGGTCCTACGGTAAGCGCTGTGTTACTTGGCAGTGTCCACGGAGTGGTGGTCCAAGCCATAATATCCACCTCTCCAAAACCTTTAAGGAAATCAGGAAGCGTATCTGCCACCGTTTTAAACTGAGCGACGATAGTAGTATCAGTCACATCACGGTAAGCACCCGGCTGGTTCACCTCATGCGAACTTAAACCTGTACCCGCTTTAGGCGAGTAAGGCTGTATAGTATACCCTTTGTATAAAAGGCCTTTATCATAAATCTGTTTCAGTAACCACCAAACCGACTCCATGTATTTGGATTTGTAAGTAACATACGGATCTTCCATATCTACCCAGTAGCCCATTTTTTCGGTAAGGTCATTCCATACGTCTGTATAACGCATTACTGTGCGCTTACAGGCTTCGTTGTACTCTTCAACAGATATTTTTGTACCAATATCTTCTTTTGTAATGCCAAGTTCCTTTTCAGTACCAAGCTCTACCGGAAGTCCGTGTGTATCCCACCCGGCTTTACGTTTTACCTGGAAACCTTTCTGGGTTTGGTATCGGCAGAAAATATCCTTAATGGCACGCGCCATTACGTGGTGAATACCCGGCAGTCCGTTTGCCGAAGGCGGACCTTCAAAAAACACATACTGCGGTTTCCCCTCACGTGTTGTTACACTCTTATCAAAAATATTTTCCTTCTTCCAGAAATCAAGTACCTCGCCCGCCACTGTTGGCAGGTCAAGTCCCTTATATTCAGTAAACTTCTTGCTCATTACAAATTGCATTCTAAAAAATAATCTGCGAATGTAAGGATTTTTTTTAAGGAATGGGAATAATCAGCAAACTTGCGCAAGAAATAACGTTTTCATAAAAAACAATAATCATTTTTGTTAAAAACACCTCACAATGTTGAATAAATTATAAAATCAAAAAACTTAAAGCGACTTCTCAATACAACATCGTTTAGGACTAAAAGAAAAGCATCAAAATAATGACTTTAAACTTTTATGTAAGTTTGTAACAAACCGTATCTAAATCATGAAAAAATTCTCACTCCTGCTATTTGCCTTTGTATTATTCGTTTCGGCAAAAGCACAGGACTTTAAAACACTAACCTATTTTGTAAACGATTCTACAAAACTGGAACTCGATCTTTTCCTGCCAAAAACACAGGGAAAAGAAAAAAAACCATTGCTTATACATGTTCATGGCGGAGGTTTTGCAGGAGGAACCCGCGAATGGGGACACACTATCTCAAAACACGCAGCATTTCAGGGCTATGTAGCAGCATCTATAAGCTACACACTTTATATGAAAAACCGCAAGTTTAGCTGTGACGGCATCCTGACCGAAAAAGTGAAAGCCATACAAATAGCGGCAAACCAGCTATGGCAGGCTACGCTATACTTCATTAATAATAGTGAAAAATACAATATCGACACTGCAAAAATATTCATTTCGGGTAGTAGCGCAGGTGCCGAAACCGCATTACATGCCGCCTATTGGGACAGGGATATAATGGGGCTTTACCCTAATAAACTGCCTAACGATTTTAAATATGCCGGAGTGATATCGGGCGCAGGTGCCATTATGGACATTAACCTCATCACTAAAGAGAGCGTTATTCCTATGCTTCTTTTCCACGGAAGCTGTGACACTACAGTACCCTACGCAACAGCAGCACACCATTACTGCCCTACAAATGCTTCAGGATGGCTTATGCTTTTCGGGTCATATTCTATTTACAACCACATTATTGACCTTGATGGAAGCACCAAACTGGTAACTTATTGCAATGGCGGACACGAATACAGTGACGAGCTGTTTGGTAATGACCCACAAACCGTTGTAGACTTTATGAATAATGTACTGAATAACAAAAAAGAGCAGTCGCACGTAATTGTTGCCACAAATAAAGAGTGCAAAAAAGGGAACGGGTATAGTTTTTGTGACTAACCCCATATAAATTTTACTGTGATGAAAATAGAAATATGGAGTGACATTATGTGTCCCTTTTGCTACATTGGCAAAAGAAGATTTGAAGAAGCCCTTGCTACTTTTGAAGGGAAAAATGACGTGGAAATAGAATGGAAAAGCTTTTTGCTTTCACCTGAACTTAAAACCGACCCTACTAAAAATATACATCAGTACTTAGCCGAACATAAAAACATTAGCCTTGAGGAAGCAAAAGGCATGAACGACTATGTAACCAATATGGCAGCACAGATTGGACTTACTTATAACTTTGACAAAGCCATACCAGCCAATAGTTTTAATGCACACCGTTTTTTACATTTTGCAAAAAAATACGGTAAGCAAAACGAGGCAGAGGAAAGACTGTTTAAGGCATATTTTACAGAAGGAAAAAACATTGACGATGCCCAAACACTTTTACTACTGGCCATAGAACTGGAACTGGATGCTAACAAGCTTGCTGACGCCATGAATAACGGTGAGTTTACAAACGACGTTATAGCCGATATAAACGAGGCACAACAGCTGGGTGTACGCGGAGTGCCATTTTTCGTATTTAACCGCAAGTATGCCGTTTCGGGGGCTCAGGAAAGCGAAGCCTTTACACAAACGTTGGAAAAAGCCTTTGAAGAATGGCAGGCTGCACAACCTAAAACCTCTTTTGAAACTATAAAAGGGGAAAGCTGTGATATTGACGGTAACTGTGATTAACTGAATACTTCTTTAAGAACATCAAGCGATTTCGGTCTTTTAAAACCATCCAGGTGAAAAGCATAATAATCCAACAGGATTTTCAATAAAGCCTGTCGCTCACTTACATGAAAGCTTTTGGCGCTATTGTCTAACTTTAGTGTCATTAGCCTTTTTAGCAAAAGGGTTTCATTTGTGGTAAGACAACTAACCGACGGAAATTGGGTAAACACACCCTCGGTCATTTCAAAGTAATCATCTTCCTCATCTGATTTTTGCGGGAAAAAGCCCAGAAACTTAGTTATTTCCATCATTAATATTAAATGGAAATTAACTATCTCATCATGACTGTCCAGCCACAGTAGTGCCGTTTCCAGAAAATGATACAAACTTTCGTTTTTTTCTTCTTCCCTAATGCAATGGTGCAGCGTTTCAGAAAGAAACATAACTATAGTGGTTTTGGCAATATCAGTATTTACTGTGTAATACGGGTGCGCCAGCTTTACCTCCTTAAAGTATTCCAAACTGCCTTTGTTTTTATGGACAGCCTCTATTTCAAGTATGTTTAACGGTTGAAAAAAAGCGATTTTCTGACTGCTTTTCCTGTTTGAAAAAGCATCCCTGATAAAATATGATTTTAGTCCGTCACTTTCGGTAAAACATTTTACTATCAGGCTTTTTTCCTGATAGCGCAGCGAACTTATTACTATTGCTTTTGTTTTTACCAGCACCTTATTGCCCTCTAATTATCATTACCTTTTTCACTTTGGTTTTGGTTCCGTCGTCAGATGATATAAAAATCATATATACGCCCGATGCTACTTTATATTTACCAAAAGCCTTAGTATCCCAGGTAACAGTACCTCCCTGCGAAGTGGTTTCGTACACTAAGTTCCCCTCAATGTCGGTTATTTTAAGGTTTACCTTATCCATAAGTCCGCTTATGGTAACATCACCTGCAAACTCCGGTCGCACCGGATTAGGGTATACATAAACATTATTAAGATCGTCTTCACCTGCAGTAGAATTCCCCAAATAAGAAACCATACCTTTTTCGGTAGCAAAAAACACTTCACCCGTTACAGGATCGAGCTCTATATCTAAAATTGAATTACTTGGAAGCGGAGAGTTTTGTTTTGTAAAATGAAACAGGGTTTGCTGCCCGTTAGACGATACTAAAAAAGCACCCGACCCTCCTGTAGCAATCCATTTGTTATTAGCCCCGTCTACAACAATATCATTTATAACCTGCTCATACATTAGTTCCTGAGCCAGTCCGTCTTCAAGAATAATTATGGAGTTCGTGCTTATTTCATTTTCGGCAACAAATCGTTCCACACTCGAAACTACCCTTAACCCCCTCACGGTACCTACCCATAATTGATTGCGGTTATCTATTGTAAGGCACTTTACATAATCACTGGGCAAATTACTTGCATCTCCTCTAATCACTACAAATTTATTCCCTAAGCTTTCATTAAACGCTATTATACCGTTATTTTCGCTTGGTATCCATTTAGTACCGTTTTTATCAATAACCAAACGACCATAATCATCACCTTCAGGATTAGAGGTTATATCCTCAAAACTATATTCGGCCCACTGCCCGTTTGACCTAAGTACTTTTAAGGGTTTCAGGACAGATGAGTTAGTCATCCATAAATTACCATTTCTGTCAAACGCAGGTCCATTAATCCTGATGCTTTTATAATCAGGTGCAGAAGAGAGTACAAGTGACTCAAGCCCGTTATTACCCGTATTACTGTCGTCATATAAAATTTCGGGCTCTCCACCTGTTAATTTTAAAAGTCCCGACTGATATGAGGCTATATAAACCGGACTTTCCAGACCCGGTTTCACTACTATGTCACACAATGACTGCGGGTATTCCGGAAGTGTATAATATGGTATATGTTTCCATCCTTCAGGTGTAAAACGACTAATCCCTTTAAGAGCATAATCGGGAGTATAAAAAATATTATATCCTCCATATACTACCCATAGGTTATTTGCCGATTTTTCAAGTGAGAAAATCCTGTTCTCAAGTGGCCCGTCCGGTGTTATACCTACAAAATAAGACAAGTTATTCAGCGCAGCCGTAAACATCCCTGTATTGGTTGTACCCGTATATATTTTTTCATTTACAATAGTTGCACAGCTAAAAGTAACATCGGCGATAGGAATAGAATCTATTGTATGCATAAGCATAAGCTGCTCATTATACACGTCTATAAGCCCGGGAGTAGTAATAATCAGATATCCTCCTGCCGAACGAAAATCAACAACAGCTTCGGGCATAGCCGTAAAAAAGGAAAAAGTATCATTTAGAAGCCTGTAAACCGTCCCTATAGCATCTGTAGCAAATAAATTCCCTGCAAAAGATACAACTCCTGTATACTGCCCTGAAGCAAACTCATTCCATTGACTGAAGTCATTAAGATTTGGATTACTATAAACAGCCCTTCTTATACCGTTTTCGGCAGTTGCAGCGTATATGTAACCGTTATATACCGCACTTTGTTTTACAGGTATTTCATCCCCATTTGGCCCCAAATAATAGGTGTCTCCAAACTCGAGTGTTTGCAGATTAAATACCGCTATTCCAAAATCACATGAAATATATGCCTTCCCTTCATATTCATAAATATGATTTATTTTCTTTTTGTTTTGGGCAACAGTAGTTTCCTCCACAATATCAATAACATTTAATATAGAGTTATCATCGTTAATAACCAGTAGTAAACCGTTCTCATTACCCACCAGTGTTTTACTGTAACCATTACTATGGTAAATAGCAGTAATGTTTTCAGTTTTAAGTCCATCAACAGAGGTAAAAGTACCCAGTTCATTGGTCAGTACATTGTAAGAGAAAGCCCCTACTTCGCCCGCAGCAAATACCCTGCTTGGACTATTAGTGATATCAACAATCTGGTTGTAGGAAAAATAGCTTCTCCAGCTTTGGTTAGACTGGGCAAAAGCCATTGTATAAATAGAAAGTATAAGTATGGTTAAAAACCTTTTCATCAGTGATTATTTACTCAGCAAATATAGGTAAAACGCTTTTATCGTCTTTTTTGTATACGGTTAATAAAAAAAGCCCTCCTTAAACAGAGGGCTTTTAAATATATTAGTTTGGGTTGTTACTAAACTACTCCCTGAGCAAGCATAGCATCGGCTACTTTTACAAATCCGGCAATGTTAGCACCTTTTACATAATCAGTAAAACCACTATCATCTTTACCATATGTAATACAAGCTTCATGGATATCTGCCATGATAGCTTTAAGCCTTTGGTCTACCTCTTCTCTTGTCCAGCTTAGACGAAGTGAATTTTGAGACATTTCAAGACCCGATGTAGCTACACCACCTGCGTTTGATGCCTTACCGGGAGCAAATAATATTTTTGCTTCATGGAAAGCCTCAACAGCCTCAGGAGTACAAGGCATGTTCGCCCCTTCTGCCACACAGTGACATCCGTTTGCTAAAAGTTGTTTAGCTGCATCTCCGTCAAGCTCATTTTGGGTAGCACATGGCAATGCCACGTCACATTTCACTTCCCATGGCTTGCCGCCTTCAACAAACTTAGCTTCAGGATACCTGTCTAGATATTCGCTTATTCTGCCATACTTAACATTTTTGATTTCCATAATGTAAGCCAGCTTGTCTTCGTTAAGACCATCGGCATCATAAATGTAACCTGAAGAATCTGACATGGTAACTACCTTACCACCCAGTTGCATTACCTTCTCGGCAGCATACTGCGCTACGTTACCTGAACCTGATATAACCACAGTTTTACCGATAAAGCTTTCATGAATAGTAGAAAGCATACTTTGTGCAAAATATACACAACCGTAACCTGTAGCTTCAGGACGTATTAACGATCCGCCAAAAGTGATTCCTTTTCCTGTAAGCACACCGGTAAACTCATTTCTCAGTCTTTTATACTGACCGAATAAATAACCTACCTCACGACCACCAACACCTATGTCACCCGCAGGCACATCGGTATCAGGACCTATATGCTTAGAAAGTTCTGTCATAAAGCTTTGGCAAAATTTCATAATTTCATTATCTGATTTTCCTTTAGGATCAAAATCAGAACCTCCTTTACCACCACCCATAGGCAATGTGGTTAAGCTATTTTTAAACGTTTGCTCAAACGCTAAAAACTTTAATATACTTAGGTTTACAGACGGGTGAAAACGAAGACCTCCTTTGTATGGGCCTATTGCCGAATTCATTTGGATTCTGTACCCTCTGTTTACCTGTATCTGACCTTTATCGTCAAGCCAGTTTACACGAAACATCACAACTCTTTCAGGCTCAGCCATTCTTTCCAAAAGCATTTTGCCCTGGTATTTTGGGTTATTCTCTATAAAAGGAATAACTGTTTCGGCTACCTCCCTAACAGCCTGCATAAATTCAGGCTCATTTGGATTTCTTTTTGAAACTGATTCAATAAAAGTTTCTATGCTTCCACTCATAACTTTAGAAGTTTTTTAATATTTAAGAAAACGTTTTCGTTAACGGCGCAAATATACATTATTCTCTTAAAAAACAAAGGTAGATATTTGACTTTTAACCGCTTACATAAAAAAAATTAAAAACAGCTATTAATGAAGGGATTAACCTAGTGCCTGACGTAAATCTTCCAGTAAATCTTCGGCGTCTTCCACCCCTACACTTAGCCTTACAAGGTCATCTGTAATACCTATTTCTTTCCTTTTGTCTTCCGGTATGGATGCATGCGTCATTAAAGCAGGGTGATTTGCCAGCGACTCTACCCCTCCTAACGATTCTGCAAGAGTAAATACCCTTACGCTTTCAAGGAACTTAATTGCATCTTCCTTTTTACCTGATTCAAACGTGAATGATACCATTCCGCCGAAACCGCCCTGCATTTGTTTTTTAGCAATATCATAAAACGGATTACTTTCCAACCCAGGATAATAAACCGCTTTTACTTTAGGGTGATTGCTAAGGAAATTAGCAACCTTTTCACCGTTTTCACAGTGGCGCTGCATCCTTAAATGTAATGTTTTAATACCTCTTAATACAAGGTAAGAATCCTGCGGGCCAAGTGTACCTCCTGTTGCAAATTGTGCAAAGTGAAGTTTCTCACCCAGCTGCTCGTCTTTCACGATAAGTGCTCCGGCAATAACATCACTGTGACCTCCAAGATATTTTGTTGCTGAGTGCATTACAATATCAGCTCCCATATCTAATGGCCTTTGCAGGTATGGCGTAGCAAAAGTATTATCTACCGCAAAAAGCAGGTTTTTCTCTTTTGTAATTTTGGCAATAGCCTCAATATCGGCTAGTTTCATTAACGGGTTTGTAGGTGTTTCAACCCAAACCAGCTTAGTGTTTTCGTTAATAAGCGACTGAAATTTATCAAGGTCGTTCATGTCTACAAAATGGAACTTGATACCAAACTCCTGATAAATTTTGGAGAACATCCTGTAAGTACCGCCATAAAGGTCGTCCATAGCAATAACCTCATCATTAGGCTTAAGCAGTTTAAGCACACAGTCGGTCGCCGCTAAACCAGATGAAAATGCAAGTCCGCGTGTTCCGTTTTCTATACTCGCTAAAGCGTTTTCTAATGCTGTTCTTGTTGGGTTTGCAGCTCTGCTGTATTCGTATCCGCCATGTACCCCCGGGCTCTTTTGTGCGAAAGTCGAGGTTTGGTAAACCGGCGGCATTACTGCTCCTGTAGCAGGGTCAGGGTGCTGTCCGCCATGAATGGTTTTTGTGTTAAATTTCATATAATTAATTATTCTTTATCCGTATACTAGGCAAATTTACTGTAATTTAGTTGACCCTGTATAGAAACAGCATTCTTTTGCAAAACAATAACATTTAAAACATGGCAAAACACTTAACCTTACTATTGGCCGCATTTATGCTTTTTAGCTGTGGCAAGGACAAGAAAAACAATGATGAAGAAGTATTAAACGAAGAAAAGCCTGCACTGGTCTTTTCTACAAAAAACTACTATAAAAAAACATCACTGCCATGTGATGAGTATTGCCCAAGCGTAACCATTAATGTACCTGAAGCCGAAAACGTACCTGTTGTTGCCGACAGCATTAACAACAAGATATTCAATACCGTAAGAGGTATTGTTTACTTAGGTGAAACCCCATATGAAGCGGATAATTATGAAGATTTAATGGCGTCTTTCCTTGGGTCGTATGAAGAACTTAAAAAGGAATTTCCCAATGACCCTATGGCTGGGTTTGAAGCGAAGATAGATGCATCTGTTGATTATACATCTGACGAGATAATAAACGTAAAAATGAATCATTACACCTTTACAGGTGGAGCTCACGGTTACGGAGGTGAACGTTCTCTTCTTTTTGATTCCGAAACAGGCAAGAGCCTTAGCTATGAAGACATTTTTACCAATGTGGATAGCTTTAGACAGTTTGCTGAGGGAAAATTCAGGGAGAAATTTAATATTCCTGCGGGAAAATCTATTAATGCAACAGGATTCCTGTTTGAGAATGATAAGTTCGTATTACCGCAAAATATTTTCTTTAAGGAAAACGGACTACTATTGTTCTATAACTCTTACGAAATATCATCTTACGCCGAAGGGCAAAAGGAACTGCTTTTACCCTACAGCGAAGTAAATGAATATCTTAAAGTTAAATAAACTTTTTTAACTGCATCATTATTCCAAGATGTATACCCTCGTGGTAATTGTTAAATGCAATGGCATCTTCTACCGAAGAGAGTTCAAAGCCAAGCTCTGACTTCCTTGCATTATATGTTGTAAATACGCCATTTTTATAATCGTCTTCTGTTTTCTCAATCGTAGAGAACAGAAGATTTTTTATTTCGTTTACTTCCTCCTGTGTTAAATCGGTTTCAGGTTTACTGCCACGTCTGTATTTCGCCAACAGTTCTTCACTAACAATCATAGGCAATCCGGCACCGCCATATACGAGTATTTGCTGTGATACCATAATATGACCTATGTTCCATATCAGGTTATTATTAAAGCCCTGTGGTATTTTGTTAAGTTGTTCCAGCGTATAGCTTTCCAGCCATTTTGCATATATTTCCCTGCTGGTATGGGTTATTTTAAAAGAAGTTTCCATCGAAATATTTTTTCATAAAAGTAGTATATCCTTAATTACAAAACACCTTACTTTTGCAAACAAGCATAAAACATAACATGAAAAAGATATACTACCTTAAAACCTGCGATACCTGTAAAAAGATAATCAAGTTGTTACCTAACACCGATGCTTTTATTTTACAGGACATTAAAGAGGAGCCTATTACTGTAAAGCAACTGGAAGAGATGCATGCCCTAACCGGGAGCTACGAGAAGCTTTTTAGTAAGAGAGCCAAACTTTATAAGGAACGTGGCATGAAAGACATGAACCTTACCGAAAACGACTTTAAGCAATATATACTGGAGCACTACACATTTTTAAGCCGCCCTGTTATTATTGCAAACAATAAGATATTTGTAGGCAACAGCCCTAAAAACGTAACCGCTGCCATTGAGTATCTAAGTAATGAATAAACGCTTTTTAGCCTTAACAGCTGCCACGATGGTATCTGTTATTTATGGTGTTACTTTTACTATTGCTAAAGATGTAATGCCGGGTTTTATTAAGCCTTTCGGGTTTATTGCACTTCGCGTAGGAGGATCGGTTATACTTTTCTGGCTTGTGGCTCTTTTTGCTACCAAACAAAAAATAGCCCTTAAAGATTTCCCCCGCATTATAGCTGCTGCCTTTTTTGGTGTAGCTTTCAATATGCTAACCTTTTTTGAAGGGCTTAGCCAAACATCACCCATAATGGCATCGGTGCTTATGGTTACCACCCCTATGATAGTACTGGTACTTAGCGCCATTATCATGAAAGAGAAAATCGTCCGCAAAAAAGTGGGCGGTATACTGCTGGGACTTGTGGGTACTGTAATGCTGATACTTTACGGAAAAACCATTAGTAGCGGAGGTAACGAACTATGGGGCAATTTCCTGGTTTTTGTAAACGCCGTTTCTTACGGACTCTACCTTATTGTAGTTAAAAAACTCATGGACAAATACAATCCGTTTGCTTTTGTAAAATGGATTTATCTGTTTGGTTTTATCATGGTACTACCTTTTGGCTGGGAACAGTTATCGCAGGTACAATGGGAACTTATGCCGGGCGACATTACTATAAAAGTTGGTTTTGTGGTATTTTTTTCCACTTTTTTAACTTACCTGCTTAACCTGCTTTCCATGAAAGAACTAAAGCCTACAACCGTTGCCGTTTTTATTTACCTGCAACCTTTATTTGCTACTGTTTTTGCTGTAAGCCTAGGGAAAGACACCCTTAATCCGGTTAAAATAATATCGGCTGCCTTAATATTTGCCGGAGTATACCTGGTAACGGTTCCGCCTAAAAAAGTAGTTATAAAACAAACTGCAAAAAGTGATATTTAACGCATAACCGTGCGTTTGTGAATTTTACTTAACTTTGTCTCCACAAATTTTTTTGTATGATACAATCTATGACGGGTTTTGGAAAGTCATCTTTACAACTACCCACAAAAAAAATTACTGTTGAGATAAAATCTCTAAACAGCAAAGGACTTGATTTAAGCGTAAGAATGCCATCGGCATATCGTGAAATGGAACTGAAACTACGCAATCAGATTGCCCAGAGGCTGGAAAGAGGTAAAGTAGACTTTTCCCTGTTTGTGGAAGTAACAGGTGAAGAGACTTCGTCAAAAGTAAATATCCCTATCGTTAAGGCCTATATAAACCAAATGAAAGAGATAGTGGACGGCGACGAAACCGAACTGCTTAAAATGGCCGTACGTATGCCCGATGCTCTTAAAACAGAGCGCGAGGAGATAGACGAAAACGAATGGAGCAGTATTCAGGGAGTTGTTGACCAGGCACTTGATAACATCCAAAGTTTCCGTGTTTCCGAAGGTATTGCGCTTGAAAAAGAGTTTCTTGTAAGGGTGTCAAACATCCTTAAACTGATGAAAGAAACGGTTTCGTATGACAGCGAGCGTATAGAAAACGTAAAAACCAAACTAAGTAATGCCATTGCAGAACTTGAGGTAAATGTAGACGAGAACCGCTTTGAGCAGGAACTTATATACTACCTTGAGAAAATGGATATTACCGAGGAAAAGGTTAGGTTGGAAAACCACCTTAACTATTTCATGGAAACCCTTGCCGGAAATGAGGCAAACGGGCGTAAGCTTGGCTTCATCACTCAGGAAATAGGTCGTGAAATAAACACTATGGGCTCTAAGTCTAACCATGCACAAATGCAGAAGCTGGTAGTACAGATGAAAGATGAGCTGGAAAAGATTAAAGAACAGGTTTTAAATATTTTATAATAACGGCACAGCCGTAAGATTACACATGAACAAAGGCAAACTGATAGTATTTTCCGCTCCGTCGGGGTCGGGTAAAACCACCATTGTAAGGCACCTTTTGGCACAACCAGAGCTTAATTTGGAGTTCTCTATTTCGGCAGCTACCAGAAGTGCAAGGGATGGCGAGGAAAACGGGAAAGACTATTACTTTATATCACTTGAAGAGTTTAAAAAACATATTAAGCAGGAAGACTTCGTAGAATGGGAAGAGGTATACCGTGATAATTTTTACGGCACACTTAAAAGCGAGGTAGAACGCATATGGGCACAGGGCAAAAACGTGATTTTTGACATTGATGTAGCCGGAGGACTTCGCATCAAAAAGAAATTCCCCGAAGAAACCCTTGCTGTTTTTGTTAAACCGCCAAGCATTGACGAACTGAAAAGACGCCTTAAAAACCGTTCGACCGAAAGTGAGGACAAAATTAATATGCGTATCGCAAAGGCATCTGTAGAATTAGCTACAGCCCCTCAGTTTGATACCATTATTAAAAACTATGACCTTGATACTGCCAAGGAAGATGCCTATAACCTTGTAAAAGAGTTTATAAAATAAAGCAACCTTTATGACAGAAGAGATTAAAAGAAACCACAAAGCATTGATTAACATCTTTGCTTTAATTTTTTCTGTCACTTTTGGTTTGTCTTTTATTATAATAGTATCAACGGGGAACCTAAGCCCAAAGCCGTTATTATATTCAGTTATTGCGTCGTTTACTTTTACTTTATTTGTTCCCTTATACATGCTAATTCTTTTCTATATAGCAGGCAATAAGGAAAAAAGATTTTTTTCAGAAAGTCCGTATAACTATATTGAACAAAACCTCATTGAGTATGGTTACGAAAAGAAGAACAGGTTTAGTTTCTGTAAAAAACAGCATGTATTTAATCATAAAGACTTAAAATACACAGCTGTGTTTTATACAAATGTTTATAAAACTATTTATGGCGATCTTCTGCTAATAATTAAGCATGAGGATAACGACATTAATATTGTTCACCCAATTGATTACAAGAATCAAAAATTCAGTGAAAAAGAATTCATTAAAGAGCTTGAAAATATAAAAACTGATGAAAGTAGGATTGTACTTCGGGACATTTAATCCCATCCATACAGGACATTTAATAATCGCCAACCACATGGCCGAGTTTACCGACCTGGATCAGGTATGGCTGGTGGTTACCCCACACAATCCGCTTAAAAAGAAAAGTACGCTGCTGGAAGACCATCACCGTTTGGAAATGGTTTTCCTGGCAACCGAAACTTACGACAGACTAAAACCTACCGATATTGAGTTTCGACTGCCACAGCCTAACTATACCGTGCACACACTGGCACACCTGCAGGAAAAGTTCCCTTCGTATGAATTTTCCCTGATTATGGGAGAAGACAACCTTAATTCGCTTCACAAATGGAAGAATTATGAGGTAATACTGGAAAACCATGATATTTATGTATATCCGCGCATTAATAACGAAAATGCCAACGAAGAGCTTATAAACAATCATAAAATCCATAAAATTGATGCTCCGGTTATTGAAATCTCTTCTACTTTTATCCGTAACAGTATAAGGGATGGTAAAGAGGTAAGACCGTTATTGCCTCAAAAGGTTTGGGAGTATATAGACCATAATCTTTTCTACAAAAAATAACCCCTGTTTAAAAACAACTAAAAAGCAGACACTTAACATTCCATTATCAGCAAATCTTAAGGTATTTCGTAACTTTGGGTAAAATACATTTATAATCATGCTGAATTTTGAACTTTATAACCCTGTCAATATGGTATTTGGCAAGGGACAAATCGCAAAACTATCTAAACTTATACCTCAAAATGCAAAAGTGCTTTTAGCCTATGGCGGCGGAAGTATTTTTAAAAATGGCGTGCATGCCCAAGTTACCGAAGCACTAAAAGAACATGAGGTGACCGAGTTTGGCGGTATTGAGCCAAACCCGCGTTATGAAACCCTGATGAAAGCCGTTGCGCTAATCCGTGAAAAGAAACTGGATTATATACTTGCAGTAGGCGGAGGATCGGTAATAGACGGGGTAAAATTTATCTCGGCTGCCGTAAACTTTGAGGGTGACCCTGTAGATATTTTGGTAAAAAGAATACGTATTGAAAGTAACGCTATGCCATTTGGCACCGTACTTACCCTTCCTGCTACGGGAAGTGAAATGAATTCTGGGGCAGTAGTGACTATTGAAAAAACACAGGAAAAACTATCATTTGGAGGTCCGGCTGTATTCCCGCAATTCTCTATTTGTGATCCTACGGTTATCGCATCACTACCTAAAAGGCAGTTACAAAACGGAGTGATAGATGCCTATACCCATGTAATGGAACAGTACTTAACCTATCCGCACGACGCTTTGCTTCAGGATCGTTTTGCCGAAAGCATACTGCAAACATTAATCGAAATAGGCCCTGATGTTGTTGAAAACCCAACCGATTATAAACTGGCTTCTAACTTTATGTGGAGCTGTACCATGGCGCTTAACGGACTTATACAGAAAGGCGTACCTACCGATTGGGCTACGCACATGATTGGTCATGAGCTTACAGCACTATATGAAATAGACCACGCCAGAACACTTGCCATAATAGGCCCTAACCTATACAGGGTAATGTTTGATTCTAAAAAAGAAAAGCTGGCACAGTATGGTAAAAGAGTTTGGGGTATTACCGCTACCAATGTGGATGAAGCCGCAACACAGGCTATTGAAAAAACCGTTCAGTTTTTCCATACTATGGGAATGGAAACCAAAATATCTAACTATACAGCCGACTATGAAAAGACTGCCAATTTTATAGTAAAACGTTTTGAGGAACGTGGCTGGAAAGGACTTGGGGAACGCCAAAACGTTACACCCGAAAAAGTGAAGGCCATTGTTGAAATGAGTTACTAAAAAAATAAAAGGCATTCCGGCTACACCGTGAATGCCTTTTAAAACACCAAAAACAAAAAATTTAACTAACCTTGTTGTAAACTTCGTCTAAAACAAAATTCTATTAAATAACGTACCCCTCTCAACTTAAATTGTATTAAAAGCACTTAATTATATGTTAATGTTTACGAATATGCGATTTTACCATAAAAGCTAACCTAAAAAGCCATTGGCACATGCCTTATTTTTAAGTACATTTGGGCTTTGCAAAAAACAAACAAAATGAATGATACTCCCAAGTTCGCTGTAATAGGTGGTGGAAGCTGGGCAACAGCAATCACAAAGATGCTTTGTGAAAATGTTAGTGAGGTTGCCTGGTATATGAGGAGCACCTACGCCATTGAACACATAAGGCTGCAAAAGCACAACCCGAACTACCTTAGCTCGGTTGAATTTGACACCGAAAAACTTAAACTTACAAACGATATTAATGAGGCGGTAGCTTATGCCGATTATATAATATTTGCCATACCGTCGGCTTTTTTAAGCACTGAACTGGAAAAGCTTACCGAAAGCCTTGACGGAAAAGTTATTTTCTCTGCCATTAAGGGTATTGTTCCCGAGACAAGTCTTATTGTAGGGGAACACTTCCATGAAAAATACAACATTCCATACGACAATATCGGGGTTATAACAGGACCTTGCCACGCGGAAGAAGTTGCACTGGAAAGACTTTCATATCTTACTATTGCCTGCGGCGACCAGAAAAAGGCTAAGGTAATGGCCAAAAACCTTAACAGCTATTACATTAAAACCAAAATATCTGACGATATTGTAGGGACTGAGTATGCAGCCATGCTTAAAAACATTTATGCTATTGCTGCCGGTATTGCCCACGGACTGGGTTATGGAGACAATTTCCAGGCACTGTTAATGAGTAACGCTATAAGGGAAATGAAAAAGTTTATACGCAAAGTGCATAAAATGAAGCGTAATATAAACAACTCGGCTTACCTGGGTGATCTTTTGGTTACAGGATATTCTGTTTTTTCAAGAAATAGGATGTTTGGTAACATGATAGGAAAAGGTTATACGGTAAAATCGGCCATGATGGAAATGAGCATGGTTGCCGAAGGATATTATGCTACAAAAAGTGCTTATAACCTAAACGAAGAATACAAAGCAAAAACTCCTATTATAGATGCTGTTTACAGTATTTTATATGAAGGTAAAGATGCTAAACCCGTATTTAAAAAGCTTACAGATAAACTGGATTAAAACAACTACCCATGAACCATGACCATCTTATAAATCATCCGGGGATATTAACCGGGTTTACCATTCTTGTTGTCGTGATGCTACTGCTGGACCTTGGCGTTTTTAACAAAAAAAGCCACGAAATAAGCAACAGGGAAGCATTAGTATGGTCTATTGTATGGATATCGCTGGCTATGGCCTTTAGCGGGGTAATTTACTATTTAATGGGCTTCCAGCAGTTTGCACAGTTCCAAAGTGCATATTGGATAGAAAAAGCCCTTTCTGTAGATAACCTTTTTGTATTCATTATGGTTTTCGGGTTCTTTAATGTTCCAAAGTACCTGCACCACAAAGTACTTTTTTGGGGTATTATTGGTGCATTGGTGTTCCGTGCCATATTTATATTTACCGGTGTAGAGCTTATAAACATGACCTATTTGCCCGAAATGGAAATTTTCGGACAAATGGTAAGCGTCAATGTAGTTTTGACCTTATTTGGCTTCTTTTTGCTTTTTGCCGGAATCAAATCGTGGGGAGCCCATGAGGACGACGACGAAAACAAGGATTTCTCCAAAAGTCCGGGGGCAAAGCTGATATATCGTTTCTTTAAAGTAACCAAAGACTTTGAAGGCGACCGTTTTTTTGTAATAAAGGAAGGGGTAAGAATAGCTACTCCGCTTTTGGTTGTGGTAACCGTTATTGAGTTTACCGACCTGCTTTTTGCGGTAGATTCTATCCCTGCAATTTTTGCCATTGCACCGGATGATCCTTTTATCCTTTACACCTCAAACATTTTTGCCATACTTGGATTAAGGGCACTTTACTTTTTACTGGCTAACTTTATGTACATGTTTAGCAAACTACATTATGGCCTGGCTGTTATCCTTGCTTTTATTGGAGTAAAAATGCTAATCAGTCCGTTTTACCATATTTCCTCTCCGGTATCGTTAATGGTAGTGGGTGGTGTATTGCTTATATCGGTAATAATCTCGTTTATGTTTCCGGGAGAGCATGAGGAAAAAACAGAAGAGGCTGTAAACAAAGAAGACGGCAACTAGGTAGGCCACCTTCTTCATCTATTCTTATTACTTAACAGTTATTTCGTCTATAAATATAAATGCCTGTCCTCCGGCGCCCTGATGCCATTGCGGCAGCATCCCGAAGTTATAGGCTTTTACTTTTACGTATCGTGCAGTTATATTATTAAGTTCTGCAGTGAAATGCTCTATCACATTATCCTGCCTTGCATCTGTTTTAGTCTCAATGGTTTTTACTAAGGTAAAGTCACTGTTATTATCCGACACATAATACTCTACTTTTATCGGCATCAATATCCACGAACGGCTATCTTGCAGGAAGCCTGTCTCAATAGTATTTACAGGCATTTCTTTCTGTAAATCAATTACCGCTTCAAAATCCTGATTTTGGTAACCCTGCCAGTCACCTTTACGCCAGTTGGTAGTACCTTCTATTCCGTCTAGAAGCCCTTCAGGACCTCCGGCATGATACATACTGTTGAATTTAGATTTTATTTCAATAGTATAATCATTTGGCTTATTTACAAAATTAGCTGTAACCACATGGCTTATTTTGCGGTTTGTTTCAATATAGGCACGTATTTCACAGCTTTCCGTAATCTCAAAAGGCTCAGTATATTCTTCAAACATCCTATTTTCATTTTCATTTAGCGGTGTATTGATAATGTAGTACATTTTCTCTGCACCAAAAGGAGCTTTTAAGACAACTGTTGTTTCTCCTTTAAACGATTTTCCTTCTGCTTCTATAGCAAGCACCGGAACTATTTTAGTATAAGGCTGAGCCTGAGTACCAACAACCGGATCAACAAATTTCAAATCTTCCCTGTAATCAGACTTTCTTATAACAGCTGTTTTTCCATTTTCTAAATGCACTTTTGCTTCTTCAAAATACGGTTCAGTTTTTTGCCAGTAATTATCTCCCGGAGTCACATCATACAGTCCTAAACTGCTTAACACATACCAGGCACTCATTTGCCCGCAGTCCTCGTTTCCTATAAGTCCGTCGGGTGTGTTTTTATAAAACTCATTCAGTATGTAATGTACCTTTTCGGTAGTCTTTTCGGGTTTGCCAATATAATTATACAGGTAAGCCATGTGGTGGCTTGGCTCGTTACCGTGTGCATACTGACCTATAAGCCCCGTAACATCTGCCTGATGACGACCTGTAGTTTTACTCGGCAGGCTGAACATCTCGTCCAGTTTGGTTTCAAATTTTTCATTTCCGCCAAAAGCAGCAATAAGTCCTTCTATATCCTGAGGCACAAAAAAGCTGTACTGCCAGCTGTTGCCTTCGGTAAAGTTATTATTGATTTCGCGGGCATCAAAAGGGTTTTCCCAGCCTCCGTTCTTTTTAGGACGCATATGACCCGTTACAGGGTCAAAAATATTTTTCCAGTATTGGGAACGCTTCATAAAGTAGTTATACTCATCAGTTTTACCCAGTATCATTGCCATTTGGGCAATACACCAGTCGTCATAAGCATACTCTACGGTTTTTGATACACTTTCGTGTTCATCGTCAATACTTATAAATCCGTTTTCTTTGTAAGCTTCCAGCCCCAAATGATCCAGCATGGCACTGTGTTTGGCAGCCTCAAAAGCTTTTTCATAATCAAAGCCTTTTATTCCCTTAGCCATAGCATCGGCAATAACCGAAACAGAATGATATCCAATCATACAGTCGGTCTCATTACTGGCCAGTTCCCAAACCGGAAGCCTGCCACCCTGCTCATATTGCTTTATAAACGTATTTATGAAGTCTGACGTGCGTTTTTTATCAATAAGAGTATATAATGGGTGTGCCGCCCTAAAAGTGTCCCACAACGAAAATACGGTATAATAATCAAATCCTTCTGCTTTATGAATGACATTATCCCGCCCACGATACATCCCGTCTACATCCATAGCGATGTTAGGCTGCATCATAGTGTGGTATAAAGCTGTATAAAAAACAGCCAGTTTTTCACTGTCATCTGAAGTAACTTCAATTTTAGAGAGTTCCTTATCCCAAAGTTTTTTAGCCGCCTTTAGGGTCTTTTTAAAATTGAAACGCGGCATTTCCGCTTTCATATTTTTGGCAGCACCTTCATAGCCTGTTGGCGATAGTGCTACTTTAACCAATAACTTCTCCCCTTTTTTCACCTCTTTACTAAAACTGATAGCCAATAGTGACCCTGCGAAAAATTTGTCGGTCACTTTAGCCGGGGCAAAAGCATTATTGTTTACTGCAGTTACCTTTACCGGAGCACTAAACTCAATTCGGGCATACACATACTGGTCCCGTGCCCATGCCGAACTCTCCCTAAGTACTTCAATGGTTTCCTCATCTATAATTCTTATCTCTCCCATTAAGAGCTTATCGCGATGGTTAAGATCCAGTATAATATTAGCCTGACCTTTTTTAGGGAAGGTATACTGGTGCAAACCTACTCTTGTTGTTGTAGTAAGCTCGGCTTTTATGCCATCGTCATCAAGTAGTACCGAATAATATCCGGCAGCAGCAGTTTCATTATCATGTGAAAATGGAGAAGAGTATTCTTTTGCATCCAGTTTCGGTTCGCCCATGGTAGGCATGAGCATAATATCTCCAAAGTCTGAAACCCCTGTACCGTTAAGATGGGTATGCGAAAATCCGTAGATAACCGAATCAGAATAATGGTAGCCTCCGCAACCGTCCCAACTACCGTCAATACGGGTATCAGGGCTTAACTGTACCATTCCGAAAGGCACTGTAGCCCCTGGGAAAGTGTGGCCATGTCCACCGGTTCCAATAAACGGATTTACATATTGAGAGTAATTGCCCGACTGGGAAAAAACAACCGTGGTAAAAAGCAGTAAAAACAGTAATGATGATTTATTCATTTTTTAGCTAAAATTTTGATAAAGATGAAAAAATTACCTCATAAAAGCAACGCCTACTGCGTATAATAAAAAAGCTCCGGGCGTTCCGGAGCTTTTTTATTCTGTTTTTGTATGCTTATTTGCTAAGAATACCTTTTTTATCAATAACAGGTAGTTCTGTTACATCATCCTCTGTAATAGATCCGGCTATGAAAATATAGTCCTTCTCATACATTACATTGTCTTTAAAATAAGTTACCATAAACTTATTGTGTAACTGTAAAACAGTTTTGTCCATCATTTCGATCTTTACAGCCGAATTTCCCGGTACTTCCTGGTAAGCATGGCGCATCATGGAAGTTTTGCGTTGTTCACCATCAATTACACCATTGGCGTTTGATACCACTATTGCGGTTTCAATTTTGTCTTTGTTATCATTAATCAGATAAGCATACCATGTGTTTTCATTAAAATCTTCATTCCACTCCTGCATAACTGCGACATAAACATTTTCTACCACAGGTATTGTAATATCTTTCCTCATTTTAGTACCTTTAAATTCCTCTAAATTTTTATTAAACATTATTAAACCAAAACACCATGAAAAAAATTTCAGCACTAGCTATTTTGGCCCTATTGGCTTTTACATCATGCAAAAATGGGGAAAAATCGTCGGATGAACAAACCCAAACCGAAACTGTTACCGACACAACCGGCACAGAAGACACCTCAACCTCAGTACCTACAGGGGATAACAGTGAAAATTCTTTAGACTGGACAGGGGTATATAGTGGCACTGTTCCCTGTGCAGATTGCCCCGGAATTGAAATTGAACTACAGATAAACGACAACAACACCTATTCGCTGTCGGAACATTATCTTGAAAAACAGGAAACAGCTAACATGAATACCGGAAGCTTTACCTGGGATGATACCGGAAGTATCATTACCCTGGATGAAAACGGGATGGGAAGAAAGTTTAAAGTTCAGGAAAACAGCATTAAAGTACTCGCCCCGGACGGCACTGCTATAGAAGGCGAACAAAAAGAAAAATACAGTCTTAAAAAAGTAGGATAAACAAAAAGGCCCGCAATTGCGGGCCTTTTAATTATATGCTTGATTTGAATTGCTCAAGGAAACGTACATCGTTCTCATAGAACATCCTGATATCGCCAATTTGGTATAACAGCATCGCTATTCTTTCTATACCCATACCAAATGCAAAACCATTGTACTTCTCGGCATCAATACCACAGTTTTTAAGTACGTTTGGATCTACCATACCACAACCGCCTATTTCAAGCCATCCGGTACCTTTAGTAATCCTGTAATCGGTTTCTGTTTTTAGTCCCCAATAAATATCCAACTCGGCACTTGGCTCAGTGAACGGGAAATATGACGGACGTAAACGTATTTTAGATTTACCAAACATCTCTTTTGTAAAATAAAGCAGGGTTTGCTTTAAGTCGGCAAAAGAAACATCTTTATCAATATACAAACCTTCAACCTGGTGGAATATACAGTGAGAACGTGCAGAAACAGCCTCATTCCTGAATACCCTTCCCGGAGAAATGGTACGGATAGGCGGTTTGTTCTCCTCCATATAACGCACCTGTACCGATGATGTATGTGTTCTTAAAAGCACATCAGGATTGGTTTGTATAAAAAACGTATCCTGCATGTCTCTTGCCGGATGGTATTCCGGAAGGTTAAGTGCCGTAAAGTTATGCCAGTCATCTTCAATTTCAGGACCTTCAGATACGTTGAACCCAATGTTAGCAAATATATCTATCATCTGGTTTTTCACAATAGATATAGGGTGACGTGATCCTACCTGGAAAGGCTCTCCCGGACGCGAAAGGTCGCCATAAACGCCTTTTGCCTCCTCTTTGCTTTCCATAGCATCCTGAAGTTCGGTAACTTTGTTTTGTACTGCTGATTTGAAGGCGTTAATAACCTGCCCGAATTCTTTTTTCTGTTCGTTTGGAACATTTTTAAATTCGGCCATAAAGTCATTTACAATACCTTTCTTACTCAGAAACTTAATCCTGAATGCTTCCAGCTCTTCCTTGTTTTGGGTTTGAAAAGCTTCGGCTTCAGCAATATAACTTTTAATCTTTTCTATCATCGTTGTTCAGTAAAAGTGTGCAAATTTATGCATTTTAAAAATGATGTGCCACCTATTTTTAGGGTATATTTAATATTTATGGATTATAAACCCAATTATGAAATAAGTCCCTTTTCCAAAAAGTAGTCTACAATAGCACCTTTCATTAAAACAGACTGCTCCCCTGCCTTTAACGGCGGAAGCTCTTCCTTAACCATATAATGCGGCCATCCGTCTTCGTCAAAATAATCAAATTCATAATAACCATAAGGCTCTAACAGCCTGCAAATGGCAATATGCATAAGGTTTATTTTATCGTCTTTTTTAAACTTGCGTTTAAATTTGCCCAGTTCCTGTACCCCTATAAGGTAAATTATGGCATCCAGATCCAGCATTTCTCCATCGGCAAAACGTTTGGATAATATATCTACAAGCTGATCCCAGCGTATCTTTAATTGTTCGTCCCTTGACATTATATCTTTTTTAAAGCGCAAATATAGCTACTTGCTTTGTAATTATAAGTAACAGTTGTATTTGGATTATTACCAAAGTCTGCTAACTTTGTTTTCAATGAGTGTTATTGATATTATACTGGGCGGATTACTGCTTTACGGACTTATAAAAGGACTGTGGAGAGGCTTATTTGTAGAACTGGCTTCACTGGTTTCGCTAATTGCCGGAATTTTTATCGCCCTGAAATTCTCGGGCTTCCTCGCAGATGTGCTTAGCAAATATGTGGAATGGGAACCGCGCTATATATCCATAACCGCATTTTTAATCACTTTTATCGGCGTAGTGGTAGGAATAATACTTCTTGCCAAGTTTTTTACCAAACTGGCCGATTTTGCCAGCCTTGGGCTACTTAACCGAATTCTGGGTGGAGTGTTTGGCTTCCTTAAAATGGTTTTGATACTGAGTGTATCTCTTAATTTTTTCCTGAAACTGAACAGTAATAACCTACTGGCTAAGGAAGAAACCCTGGAGGAATCGATCTTTTTTTACCCGATGCTGGAAATATCAAACACCATTTTCCCTATTCTGGAAGAATGGTTTACCGACTTTAAAGAACAGCAGCTACCGGAAGTATTTAGCGAAGAACAGACTATTTAGTTTTTCAGTTCTTTAATATCAGAATCGCTAATCCAACCTGTGGTCTCGTCTGCAAGTTCAATTTTTTTCCATTTACCCAGTACCTCAACAACGTTTACTTTAGATCCTTCATGCAGTATAAAGGCATCCGGAGCATTTGTTAGCGGTTCGCTTTTAACCGATGCCACTTCACTAAACACAATAGCAGGGCGCATTTTAGACTCCTGCGTTTTTACAAATACCGCCGATATTATACTGATAGCTATAATTAGCAACGAAACAAATATCCCTGCAAAAAACACTCTTTTTAATGCCGTAGACCTCACAAAGTAATATCCCACAAAAAACAGTAATGCCCCAAAAGCAAAAGCTACTGCGATCCATGCCCAAGTATCATAATGATAAGTACCTACCATGCCATAAAACAGTTTGGTAAAACCCACCTTTGGCACTTCCTTAATATCGTCTATAACCATTTTATGGGCATACCCAAGGTTTATTTTTACATCCTTATCGTTAGGTTTTAAAAGCAGGGCTTTCTCGTAATTGTAAATAGCCGGAGCTACCTCATTGAGTTTATAATAGGCATTACCCAAGTTAAAGTATACTTCGGCCGACTCCTTACCTTCCTTAAGAATACTCTCATAACTTTGTACGGCAGCCTGATAGTTGCCTTCCCTATACTGTTCGTTACCTTTATCAAATGCCGATTGTGCAGCGATTAACTGCGTAAAAAACAATAGTATATATGCTAAATTTTTCATTGTATCTCTACTTTGCCTGATTCAAAAAACACGTTACACCTGTTTCTCTAAAGCGGTTATTACCGTTACCGCACTTTCATAATCCTGCTGCATTGCCGTACCCGATGATGGTGCATAACGGGCAAACTCACAACTATCCATTATCTTAATAAAATTAGTTACCGTTTGTGCATCTGCTTTTCGGTTAAGCAACAGTTCCTCTATATTTTGTTTACTCATTTCGGAAGTCTCAATGCGCAGCTTAGCTTTAAGGAAATTATGAAGAGCTTTTTCAAGCGCTACGTAAAATGCCTCCTTATTACCCAGCTCTTTCTTGGCTGCAGAAAGATATTTTTTAGCCAGTTTGTTGTTCTGTCTTATTTTGTTACCTACCACATCGCTGTCGTAAGCCTCTTTTTTCTTCCTTACCAATACTATTACCGGTATTAATAGGAACGGAACAAATAGCAACGAGTAAAACAGTCCCGAACCAAAGAAATCTTCCCTGTCCATAGCCACCAGTTTGGTATCAAGATCCACAAACCTAAACTGCTGTGACGACTGTACCGATTCTTTTTGAACAGAAGTACTGTCAGATGGTCCATTTGAAGCCACGGCATCTCCTGTAGCTTCAATCATAATATCCTGAGAAGTTATGGTTTTATACTTACCTGCCTTTGGATCAAAATATGAGAACGAAAGTGGCTTAATAGGGTATTTACCTCTGTTTTGTGGCACTATGGTATAAACATCGGATATTTTACCCGTCATACCTGTTAATGGTACCGATACGTTTTCTTTATGCTCAGGATCAAACATATCAAGAGCCGAAGGTACTACCGGTTTAGGCAGTGTGAACAATTTAAGATTACCTTTCCCGCTAACAGTTACATCCAGCTGTAATGATTCTCCCGTTTCTAAATTCGTTTTGGAAGGCGTCACCTTAAAATCAAAATTACCTACAGCCCCTGTAAAATCATCCGGCCTGCCTTCATCTGGCAAGGCCTTAACATTGATGTATTTACTGCCTGAAGACACTACCTTGTCCTCATTAGAATAACTCACAAAACCAAAACGGTTACGCTCTGTAGGCACCTGCAAGGTCACATTAAGCAATAGAGGTTCTATTTCAAGCTTACCGCTTTTTTGCGGATATAGCACTGTTTTTTGTAATACCACATAACGGTACATTTCCCCGTTATACATTCCTTTTTCTATCTTAAGGTTTTGAGGATCGGTACGATCTGTCTGACTCCAAAAATCGTTGAACTTAGGATTTTCGGTTTCATAAAAATTGGTTACACTACTGTTTTGACTAACATACAGCTTATATACCACACTAACCGGTTCGTTAATGTATGGGTTACTGTTACTTACCTCAGCCACAAGGTGAATACCCTCGGCAGCACTTTGCTTGGCAGCTTCAAACGGATCTAAAATCTTAACCGCATCACCTATGGTTATGGTAACCGGATCTGTTTTATATATTTTACCTTCTATTTCAATACTGGCCGAACCTATGGTAAAAGTACCCTTTGAGGTAGGTATAAGGGTATAGTCATAACTTTTGTTGTACGTATGCTTACCGTTTACCCATGAGTTCCTTATACTTTGCATAGGTCCCTGTGCCCTAAATCCGTTAAAAGAAGGTGGTACAAGGTTATCTCCGTCCTTGTTCATGGTAAAACTTATCCTAAGGCGCTCGTTTACCCCCAGTTTGGTTCGGCTGGGTTCGGCTTTAAACTCAACGTCCTGGGCAAACATACCCTGCGCAAATAACAATAGTATTAGTAAGATGTATCTTTTCATCGTTTTCAATTCCTTAATCTGAACAATATATATTTTTCAAATAAGTATCCAATCTTTTTAAACTGTTACCAGTCTTTTTCTTCCCTGTTACGTGGTACGCCTTTTACTTTTTCGGCATTTATCTTGTCCTGAACTTTTTTCTCTTCGTTATTCATGGCATCAAGCAGATTTTCCATTCGTTGTTTTGAAGGACTTGCCTGTTGTGGTTTCTGGTCCTGATCTCCCTGTTGGCCGTCGCCGGGTTTGTTTTGACCTTTATCATCCTGCTTATCTTTATCTTCCTTACCACCTTTGTCCTTCTGGTCGTCTCCCTTATCTTTTTTAGGGTCGTTACCTTTGTCTTCAGGTTTTTTGTTCTTGTCGTCCTTATTATCTCCCGACTGGTTTTTATCCTGATTCTTGTCGTTTTTGTCTTTATTCTGATCCTTGTTCTCGTCGTTCTTATCCTCGTTCTGGTTTTGATTTTGCGGCGGATTGTTTTTCAGCATTTCCTTAGCCAATGCAAAATTATAACGCGTTTCCTCATCATAAGGATCATTCCGTAAAGCATTACAGTAAGCCTCTACAGCTGTTTGGTAATCCTTTTGCTCCATGAGCATATTACCCAGATTATGGTAAGCCCTGTGTTTGTCTTTCTTGGTCTCAGCCTTTTCTATGGCATCAAAATAGGCATACATGGCTTCGCCTGGCTTACCCTGCCTGTAAATGGCATTCCCAAGGTTATACATGGATTGCGAATTGGCTGGATTTCTGGATTGTGAAATCCTGTAATCAGCCTCAGCATTCCTGTATTCCTTTTTAGAGAATTCCTTATTTCCTTTTGAAAGGTATTCGTCTTTTTTGTCCTTCTCCTTTTCCTGGGAGAAAGCCACAAGCGAGCATAAAAGCAAACTATATGTTACTAATCCTTTCATCTATTCTTTTTCATTAAAAAGGTTTAACTTCCTTATCCATGCCGTTTTCCTGTCTAAAAGGAAAACATCTATAAACAGCAGTAAAAATGCTGCCCCTAAAAACCACTGATATTGTGAATCGTAAGTAGCAATCTCTTTCGACTCAAATTCGGTTTTCTCTATATTATCAAGCGCTTTTTTTACATATTCAGTCACCTCTCTGGTATTTCCGCCATAAATATAACCACCATTAGAACGTTCGGCAATAGTTTTAAGCGCATCAGGATATAGTTTGGTAATTACTACCTCGCCATCCTTATCACGTTTGTAACTCTCCGTTACTCCGTTACGCTTTAGCGGAATGGTCCCTCCTTTTTCGGTACCCACACCTATAGTGATAATTTTTATTCCCTTTTCCTTCGCGGCTTCGGCAGCTTCCATCGATCCTTCTCCGTGGTCTTCACCATCACTGATAAGTACAAGCAATTTACTGGTTTGCGGATCATCATAATAAGTAGTAGCCAACTCTATTGCCTGACTAAGGGCTGTTCCCTGAGACGAAACCATATCGGTATTCATGTTTTGCAGGTACATTTTTGCCACGCTGTAATCAGACGTGATAGGCAGTACCGGATAAGCACCTCCCGCATATCCTATAATACCAATCCTGTCGGTTCCCAGCTGATTGATGATTTGCGATACTATCTGTTTGGCTTTTTCCAGCCTGTTTGGAGCAATATCTTCGGCAAGCATACTCTTGGATACGTCAATGGCAAAAACAATATCTATACCTTCGCGTTTAACTGTTTCGGTCTTAGTACCGATTTTAGGATTTACTAAAGCCAGTATAATACCCGAAAGTGCCAGCATAAGTACTATAAATTTAAGCACAGGTTTAAACACCGATTTTTCGGGAGTTAGTCGCTTCACTAAATCGGTATCACCAAACTCACGTTGTTTTTTTCTTTTCCAGTATAAGTTAAAAAGGAACAGCAGTACCAAAACCGGCAGCACCCCAAACAAATACAAATATTTTGACTCGTCTAATTCGTACATAATTAAATAAAACTTCTGTAAACCGTTTTTCTTACAATGATCTCAATAAGCAGCAACCCGAAAGCAAACCACAGGTATGGCCTGTACTTTTCGGTATAATTATAATACTTAAGCTCTTTTATTTCGGTTTTTTCAAGCTTATTGATCTCGTCATAAATCGCTTCAAGCTTGCTGTTTGAGTTTGCCCTGAAATACTGTCCGTCAGTCTTTTCGGCAATCTCTTTCATCAGTGCCTCATCAAGCTCTACTTTCATAGTCCTGTATACCCATTCACCGTTTGGTCTCCTTGCATAAGGCATTTCAGCATTGCCGTTGGTACCAAGCCCAATGGTATATACCTTTATTCCGTATTCCTTGGCAATATCGGCAGCCATCCTTGGGTCAATAAATCCGGCATTGTTTACACCATCGGTAAGCAATATTATGATACGGCTTTTCGCCTTACTTTCCTTTAACCTGTTAATCGCCGTAGCAAGCCCCACGCCTATACCGGTACCGTCTTCCAGCACCCTGTCGTCATATTTAACCGCCTCTATAGCTGCCTTTACCATTTCCTTATCACTGGTAACAGGGGTTTTAGTATAGCTCTCCCCTGCATAAACCACAAGTCCAATACGGTCGTTAGGTCTTTCGTCCACAAATTTTTCGGCAACGGTTTTAAGCGCCTCAAGCCTGTTAGGTTTTAAATCTTTTGCCAGCATACTCCCCGAAACATCTATCGCCATAACGATATCAATACCGCGGGTAGTTTTTGTTTTACTATCCACATCCACACTTCGTGGTCTTGCCATTGCTATAATCATAGCACTTAAAGCCAGTACCCTGAACACAAACAGCATTGGTTTTAATTTTGCCAGCAGTGACGGTTTTACCTTAAATCCGTTTACCGAGCTTATTTTAAGGGTAGCCGTTTGCTGTTTTCTTTTCCATATATACCATCCTATAGCCAGTGGCAGTAATGTAAACAGCCAAAAGAAACCGGGATGTAAAAAAGTGACATCTTTCATCTTAGTTTTGTTTTCTGAATTCGACTGAGTTTTTAATTCTGTCCACAATTTTAGGAGCATCCTCATCTGTTGCAGGATACATCATTACCACCTGTTGTATACCGTTTGCCTGTTTGAAATACAGTATCTCATAATCGTATTTCACACCACCATCACCTAATGGATTTGGCATGCTCATACTACCATAAGCCCTTAAGCCTTCGGCACCATCAGGTGTAGTAAAGCTCTCCTGTTTTACCAATATATCTTTTGCCTTTAAGGCTTCCCATTGTTTAGACATATCATCAAAAAGCATATCCAGTTTTACATCTGTAGGTTTTTTATAGCTAAGCGTAGAAACCGCCACATAAAAATTACTGAACTGCATGCCATAAGTAAACATTTGCATCTCTTTGACAACAGCAATAGCTTCCTTAGGTATAGTTTTATCGACATCTGCCCTTTTAAGTACCTTAGGTGTTTCTATAATAACACCCGGGCTACCATACTGGCTTTTTACCCATTCGGCTTTTAGCAACTGATTTGTTGGTGAGAAGTTATCCTTAATAAAACCAACTCCTTTAAACACCAAAAAACCTGCAATAAGTAGTACTACTACCCCTATTGAGCTACCAATAATTATATTCTTTTTTCTTTTGGCCTCTTTCTGACGTTGTTTTTCAAGCCATGCCAGTGTATGTTCTTCGTCTTCTTCCTTCTCTTCCGGAATGGACTTATCTATAACTACAATGGTTTTTTCTATTTTCATTCGGTCTTCTGCCACCTCAAAATCAAGCGGCTTGGACTTGGCAAACTTTACCATATCTGCCGTGCGGAGTACTTTTTCAAGCTCTTCAAAAGTTTCCCTTGTAAGCGCCATACGTTTACGCGATACTGCGGCACGCATTGCTTCTATAAGTTCGCTCGTAGTACTTTCCATTGCAGGCACGTGTATCGCTTCTTCAATGTAAGTACGGGCAATATCGGTAAGTTCACTGTAGTAATCCTTTATCGCTCCTCGCTGTAAAAGATCTTTTTTCTCCAAATCCCTAAGCTTAACCGTAGCTTTTTCTATAGGGCTTGAAAATACAACAGGTGCTTCTTTTGGGGCAACTTTTCTGTTTTTAAGATACCTGTAAACAAAATAACCGGCTACACCAAGCGCTGCCAGTCCTAACAATACATACAGCCACCACCAGCTCATTTTAGATTCGGCTGTGGCTATATCCTTAATGTCATACATTTTTTGTTTTAGCGTATCTACCTTTACATTGGCTACCTCTATACTAAGCGAATCGGTTTGATATGGCTCATTGTCTATAATAACCGGAAGGCTTGGTATTACATAGCGCCCGGAGTCAAACTGTGTAAGTCCGTATTTTTTAATAAGTTCATACAGTGCACCTTTCTTTACCGTATCTGTAGGATAGGATTCAAGCACCTCCAGCTGCCCGAAGTTCTTTCCTTCAGGAAAGCCTACGTTAGCTGCCGTATCTACAGTGGTTTTTAAAGTAAGGTGAAACTGCGACCCTATTTTGATTTTAGTGGAGTCGATACTAGTTTCCACCTGCTTTTGCTGTGCAAATGCACTAACCGCAAGCAACATCAGCAAAAACGAAAATAATTTTGTTTTGGTCATTTTTATCATGATTATTAACCCAAACTATCGTGATTTAAAATAGCCCAGCAGCTTAGTGACATACGACTCGTCTACACGAGTACTTAAAGACCCGGCACCACATCGGCTAAAGGTTTCGTTAAAGTATTTTACTTTGCCCTGATAGTATTTTTCATACTCCAGCCTTACCTGTTTTGATCCGGTATTTACCAGCATAGTCTGTCCGGTTTCTGCATCGGTCATGTTTACAAGGCCCAGATTTGGTATTTTTTCCTCACGTTGGTCGTATACTCTAACACCTGTAATATCGTGTCTTTTGGCTGCTATTTTCAGATTGTGTTCATAGTCGTCCGACATAAAATCTGATATAAGGAAAACAATGGCTTTTTTCTTCAATACGCCCGACAGAAATTTAAGTGCCTGCGAAACATCAGTCTTTTTGCTTTTAGGCTGAAACTCTATAAGCTCACGAATAATACGCAGTACGTGTGATTTTCCTTTTTTAGGCGGAATAAAAAGTTCTATTTCATCTGAAAAAAGGATAAGCCCGATTTTGTCATTGTTTTGTGTTGCCGAAAATGCCATGGTAGCCGCAATCTCGGTTACAATTTCCCTTTTGAACTGGCTTTTGGTACCAAAGCTTTCAGAGCCACTCACATCGGCCATAAGCATCATGGTAAGCTCACGCTCTTCTTCAAAAACCTTGATGTATGGTTCATTGTAACGTGCAGTAACATTCCAGTCTATAGCCCTTACATCGTCTCCAAACTGGTACTGGCGCACCTCGCTAAAGGTCATACCACGGCCTTTAAAGGATGTATGATATTCACCCGAGAATATATGATCACTCAACCTTCGGGTTTTTATCTCTATTTTACGTACCTTTTTTAATATCTCTTTTGTATCCATAATCTTTACAGTCTAAAAGTCTAACGTTTTTAAAGTCATAAAGCATAGCGATACCGCTTATCCCTTTATGACATTTGACTTTATGACGGTTTATGGCACCTCTACCTGGTTTACTATCTTGTTAATAATATCCATAGAAGTTATGTTTTCGGCCTCGGCCTCATAGGTAACACCAATTCTGTGACGAAGCACATCATGTACTACTGCCCTAACATCTTCAGGCACTACATAACCTCTTCTCTTGATAAAGGCATAACATTTTGATGCCAGTGCAAGGTTGATACTTCCCCTTGGTGATGAACCAAAACTTATAAGTGGTTTCAGTTCGCTTAAGTTGTACTGTTCAGGGTAACGCGTGGCAAAAATCAGGTCAAGTATGTACTTCTCTATTTTCTCGTCCATATATACTTCACGAACGGCCTGTTGCGCCCTTAATATCTGCTCCAGCGACACTACCTGGTTTACCTTATCAAACGACCCTGCAAGGTTTTGGCGTACAACCATACGCTCGTCTTCAATTTTTGGATAGTCAATAACGGCTTTCAGCATAAAACGGTCAACCTGTGCTTCAGGTAACGGATAAGTACCTTCCTGCTCCACCGGGTTTTGCGTAGCCATTACAAGGAAAGGTTTTTCCAGCTTAAAGGTGGTCTCCCCAATGGTAACCTGCTTTTCCTGCATGGCCTCAAGCAATGCCGACTGCACTTTTGCAGGAGCCCTGTTAATCTCATCGGCAAGAACGAAATTAGCAAAAATAGGCCCCTTCTTAATGCTGAATTCGTTTTCTTTTATGTTATAAATCATGGTACCCACTACATCGGCAGGAAGTAAATCGGGCGTAAACTGTATACGGCTAAAGCTTCCATGCACCGCCTGCGAAAGGGTATTAATAGCTAGGGTTTTTGCCAGTCCCGGTACACCTTCAAGCAAGATGTGACCCTGACCCAGAAGTCCTATCAAAAGACGTTCTATCATATACTTTTGCCCTACAATAACCTTGTTCATTTCCATAACAAGCAGGTCTACAAAAGCACTTTCTCTTTCTATTTTCTCATTAATTGCCCTTATGTCTAAAGCGGCAGTATTTTCTTCCATAATATATAGAGTTTAGAAGTGTGAAGTTAATAAGCTTTTTTTACATTACAAATTCATTGCCGAAATTGCATTTTTGTTGTTAACGTAGTGTTAATGCTACATCAAAACATCCAAGTTATAACAAATCAGTCCATTGTTTTTATAATTTTAAGCCAAAAGAACTGTAAAATCGATAAAAATTGCAGCAATTAAAACGAACACAGCGCTGTTTAAGTATATAAAAACGTAAATTTATCACAATAAAAATCTTATTAAAAATATATGGATATTAAGTTATCTCCCATTATAGCCGGTGCTATGAACTGGGGTGAGTGGAGCAGAAAATTCAGCACTGCCGAAATGTCAGAAATGATTCACAAATGCATTGAGTACGGAATCACCACTTTTGACCATGCCGACATATATGGCGGTTATACTACCGAAGGTGAATTTGGAAAGGCCTTTACCCATAGCGGGGTAAAAAGGGAAGATGTACAAATCATCTCTAAATGCGGTATTCAGCACACCATAGGCACACGCAACAATAAGGTAAAGCATTACGATTATTCTAAAGATTATATTATCAATTCGGCAGAAGGTTCGCTTAAAAACCTGGAAACTGATTATCTTGATATACTACTGCTGCACAGGCCGAGTCCGCTTATGGATGCCGATGAAATTGCAGAGGCTGCCGAAGAGCTGAAGGCCGAGGGAAAAATACGCTTCTTCGGGGTTTCTAACTTTACCAATTCCCAAACTGACCTCATCAAATCTAGAACTGAAGTGTTTTGCAACCAGATAGAATTTTCGGCAACGCATATTGAACCTATGCTGGACGGCTCTCTGGACTATATGACACTTAATGGGATCAAGCCAATGGCATGGAGCCCTATAGGCTGCATTTTTAAAGAAGATAATGAGCAAACCCAACGCCTTAAAAAACTACTGTTGGAACTGGTTGTCAAATATGAGGTTACTGCCGATGTGATTTTACTGTCATGGATATTAAGACACCCGGCAGGTATCGTCCCTGTGTCAGGCTCTACTAATCCTGACAGGCTTAAAAACCAGATGAAAGCTGTAGATGTACAACTGGAGTTGGAAGACTGGTTTGCCATTTGGACAGAAAGCATAGGGAATAAAGTGCCTTAATAAACAATACAAAACTAAATAAGAATAGCATAACATTAACTAGGTACCACTATGAAAACAGCATTAATAACGGGAGCTACCAGCGGTATAGGTATGGCTACAGCCACTTACTTCGCAAAAAATCATTTCAGGCTTATTTTATGCGGAAGGCGTGAAGAACGTCTGGCCGAGCTTCAGGATGAGTTTTCCGGATTAACACAAGTACACACGCTTAATTTTGACGTTAGGGACAAAAAGGCGGTTGCCGAAGCAATACAGTCAATCCCGGACGACATGAAAAACATAGACATACTGATAAACAACGCCGGTAATGCCCATGGCCTTGACCCTATTGAAAACGGAGATGTAGACGACTGGGATGCCATGCTGGATATTAACGTAAAAGGGCTACTGTATGTGTCTAATGAGGTTATACCGGGTATGGTAGAGCGTCGCAGCGGACACATTATAAACATTGGTTCTATAGCAGGAAAAGAGGTTTATCCTAACGGTAACGTATACTGCGCCTCAAAACATGCCGTTGACGCTATTAATCAGGGTATGCGAATGGATTTAAACCAATATGGTATTCGTGTCGGAGCAATAAACCCGGGGCTTGTAGCAACAGAATTCTCTGAAGTACGCTTTAAAGGAGACACTGAGCGCGCCGAAAACGTGTACAAGGGGTATTCTCCCTTAAAAGCAGAAGATATTGCCGATATTATCACCTTTGTGGTAACAAGGCCATACCATGTAAATATAGCCGACCTGTTGGTACTGCCAACCGCACAGGCAAGTGCAACCATTTTAAACAAAAAAGTGTAATCAGTCAACAAAGGACAAGTAACTTTAAAAACAATGATTAACAAACGACTTCTCATAAAAAACCTGCTGGCTCACAACGATGAGAGTAGTTTTTATGACAAGAAGCGTCAGCTTAATCTTCATACTAAAGAAGGTAAAGCCAAGTTTGTTAAGCATATATGTGCACTATCTAACTCCAACCCATCTAACAACTCTTATATTGTTGTGGGGGTTGAAGACCATGATAATGAGATAACAGGGACCGATTTTTATGATGACAGCCGTATTCAAAATTTAGTGAATGCCTTTCTGGAAAATCCGCCCCGCATTCAGTATGAAAACGTACCATTCCCACAACTCTCAAAAGAAAAAGTGGTGGGATTGGTAACCATACGCCCCAACAACAAGATTTCTTACTTTAAAAAGAATATTCACACCATACCTATGGGTACGGTTTTTATGCGACTGGGCAGTAATTCCATTCCGGTAGAGGAAGTTCCTTCATTAAACTATCAAAATACATCTACGGTTATTGATATAGAGAACAATTCCCGCAACAGTATTGCCCATACGTTAGAAGGTGTGCTCGATTTTCTCAACAACCGCCATAAGGATATGACATCGGGCTATAAAGTGTTCAAAGAACTGTTTATAGTGTGCTGGGCAGGAAATAAAAAGGTGGTTAGAGGTAAAACCTATTATTCCAGAGTGGATATAGAACTGATAAACGAACAGGTAAAGCTGTTCTATTCTGCTTTAGATGAAGTGAGCATTGACCATACCGATGATACTTTTTCCATTACCGAATACGTATCACTTGGCCTTAATGACAAAACCAGCTATTATCCGTTAGAAGAAGTAACCATTCGTTTTCATGATAATGGATACTACAAGATTGATTCTAACCTGATATTCGATCCGCCACAGTACAATCGTAAAATGATGTATCATATTTACAATTCCAATCTCTCCCTTTTGGCAAAGCTGGAAAAAGGCATATCACTATCAGAAAGGGAAAAAAAGGATATGAACAACCTCCCTTCCACCTTTATGATTTGCTATTTAAACGGATTTGAAGATGCTAAAGACAGACTGGTAGATGCTAAACCGCTACTAAAGGCTTACGAAGACCCATCGGTATATGTTTCCTTTAAAGAGGCCATGCGTGTATTACGAAAAATGAAATATTCATAAATAAAAAAGGCAGATTTAAAACCTGCCTTTTTTATTATTACTTCTTAATAAATTTCATGTTTTGTACTGCGCCCTGAGTGCTGAGTTTTATAAAGTATAAGCCCGGTTGTAGAGTTTGTACATTTATATCTCTTTGCGGATTGTTTTGTTCCAGGCATAGTTTTCCATTCACATCATAAACCTGTACCGATGTTAGTTCCTCTCCGTTTTGAGAACCAAAATAAAGTCTGTCACTAACCGGGTTAGGGTATAAAACAAAATTATTAACAGTATATTGGTCAACACCTAACAGTTCTATTATCTCGGTATTAGCAGTATTAGTCACTACCGCCGCATTAAAATCAAAATAAATATCGGCAGTACTTTCAAACGTATCTCCTAAAACAACAGAGTTTTTTGGCTTAATTCTGTAGGTTACATAACCATGGCTTGCAGGTTCGTCTGATGTACTATCGGCCAGATAAATTTCATCAAAACGGTACTCAAGTAAATTACCCTGTCTTGCAACTACATAATCGTGACTGGAAGCCAATGGCTCAAAAGTATCCCATTCAAAATTATCATCAAGCACATTATGCAGCTTTATATTAACGGCAGATGCTGTTCCCACATTTTGAAAACGAATAGTATAATGCAGGTAACCTTCGGCTTCGTCTATTGTAATTTCATCACCTTCATGTACCGTAATATCATTAGGATCGTTAGCGTTTACTACTGTTTGGTCTAATACAGCTGTATTGTCTTCCAGAGTATTCTCCGTTTCAGCGATTGTAACCTCCGATGTATATGTTAACACATCCCCTTCTTCATTATCAGGAGGAGTTAGTAAATAAAAATCAACATCAATATTTTTTGTTGATAGTGCCGGTATATCTGTAACTTCAAAGCTTAAAACATTACCTGTAACAGTATATGGCTCAGAGGCAAAATCAAAGTTAAGCTTATCATCATCAAATGTTATTGATACAGTTGCCGAAGCTACTGCTACTGTACCATTATTTTTTACTAATAAATCATAATGACTCACAAACCCGGGTCTTGCAAGGTTTGTAGGGATAAGGATTACTGCTAAATCAGTAACAGGATCGGGCATATCATAACAAAAATCTACAGTAACATCATCATTACTAAAATCAAGATTCTCCTGATATAAAGGCATGGTTTCAAACCCGTAAGGAGCATTGACCTGAATGGAAACATCCAGTAAATCATATTCCAATTGTCCCAGGCTATAATACCCCTCATCATCTGTATAAAGGGATATTTGTTCATCTCCAATGGTCACAACTACTTCTACTCCTGCAAGAGGTGTATCACAAATCTCATCTCCATCACTATCGTAATTAACCACGCCACTAAAACTATTCATGTTATCAAAGTAGAATGGTCCTATCCATGGACTTTGTGAAGTTTCAGAACATATTGCTCTTAAATAAACTTTATACGCTCCTATTCCAATATCAGTTATAATATACGTATTTTCTTCAGCTATTACACCACTTCCTGTCGGTTGGTTATCCGCAGCCATGATCTCCAGTTCCCATTGTGTTTCTCCGTTACCGGTCCAGCTAACAGTCGCCGATGCATCTGTAATATCAGAGATAATCACATCATACGGTTCAAGACAATACGATTCGACAACTGAAACGTTATCTATAGCCCATCGGTCCTGATTATCCCCTTCCATAACAAAAGCTAAATAAACCTGCTGCCCAACATAAGCTTCAGGGATTGGAACAAATATTTCATTATACTCCTGTTGCTGAGGGTTAATTTCATATTCAGTCCACTCCTGTAAGGAAATATAACTTCCAAGATCTGACGGATCTGAACCGGTACTTAACATAATCATGTAATTGGTACCCTGATCGCCATTAAGGGTTAATCTTGAATAAAAATGAAGTGCAGGGTTTTCACCTGCAACAGTTACTGAAGGAGTTACAAGCCAGTCTTGAGCAATATTACCATCCGGAACATCTTCCCTATCTATAAAAGCGGCATAATCTCCCTCATAAGGAGGTAAAAAAGCATCTCCAGGATTTATTCGGGTCCAGGATTGTAATACTCCAACCCCATTGTCGTAAATAGTCCATCCTTCAGGAGGAAAAACATCCCCCTCAAATCCTTCAATAGCCTGTTGAGCTTGGGCAAAACAGCCCATTGACATTGCTAAAAACAATGTGAGTAATTTCTTTTTCATAAGCGGTTAAATTGGTTTTTATTCAAAAATACATTTTTATTTTTAATATAAATCAGTATTTGCTTACATTTCTACACGCAAAAAACCATTTAAAACACTTAATAATAACGAATTACAAAAAAGGCAGGTTTAAAACCTGCCTTTTACTATTGTTTAATAAACTTAATATTTTTTGTTTCTGTAACAGTGCTGAGCTTTATAAAGTATAAGCCCGGCTGGAGTTTTTGTACGTCCAAACTGCCTTGTGGCTTATTCTGTTCAATGCACAGTTTACCGTTTACATCAAACACCTGTACAGTTGTTAGCTGTTCGTTGTTTTGTAAAGTGAAATAAAGCCTCTCTGTAACTGGGTTAGGATATACTGAAAACTGAGTATCACTAAAATTGTTAGCACTCTTCGCTTCCACCTCAATGTTATCAGGCAAGTGTTTTTTCACTTTATCAAAACACATATCAATACTTACATCGGGCTGAACACTAAAATCAACAGACAAAGCTACAGGGTCAATTTCTTTGAATCCTTCGGGAGCAGTGACCTCTAAATTCACATTAGCAGTACTAAAGATTAAAGGATAAAAACTATAATACCCAAGACTGTCTGTATAAGTTGTATATACATACTCTCCTTCATTTACTGTAAGTATTACCTCTGCCCCTTCTAGCGGAGAATCACACTCTTTGTCTTTATCACTGTCATAACTAACAATACCGTCTATACCATTATAAAGTATAAAACTATAAGGACCTGACCATTCACTTTGATTGGTTTCAGAGCATACAGCTCTTACATAATATTTGTAGTTTCCTGCAGCAAGCCCGGTTACAGTATAACTGTTTTCGCTTACCAATAAACCAGTGCCCGTAGGATTTTCGTTTGAAGCCAAAAACTCAACCTCCCAAAGCGATTGATTTACACCTGTCCAGCTGAGGGTAGCCGAATTAGGCACAGTAACAGAAGCATCAAGATTTGTAGGTTGCTCACAGTAATCTTCTATAAAAGACACATTATCAATTAACCATCTGTCGCCATAATCATTCTCCATTACAAAAGCGAAATAAACCTGCTGTCCTATAGCTTCTTGTGGTATAGGCACATATATCTCTCGGTATTCCATTTGCACAGGGTTAATTTCAAGCTCAGTCCACTCTTTAACAACCGTATAATCTCCAAGATTTGAAGAGTCAGGGTTAGTGCTCATCATAATTCTGTAAATACTCCCCTGATCACCGTTTAAAGTTAACCTTGAATAAAAATGAATTGCCGGACTATTACCTGTAACAGTCATATAAGGAGTTACGAGCCAGTCTTGAGCAGTACCATATACATTAGGTACATTCTCACGGTCAATAAATGCCGCATAATTTCCTTCATAAGGAGGAGTGAAAGGATTTGCTTCTATAGTTTGTTTCCAAAAATGTATATAACCTACTCCATTATCATATGTGTTCCAGCCATCTGGTGGAAAAACTACGTCTTCAAAGCCTTCAACAGGGGTTTGCGCAAAACATCCCAGCGTTCCCGCCAGGAATAAGGTAAGGATTTTTTTCATTACTGTGGTTTTTAATTGGTTTGAGACATAAAAATACACTTTTTAAATGATTAGATATATCTCTTTTACTTTACATTTTTTTTAATCTTTTCTGTCCTGTATTTTTTTGTAAACTTGTAAAATGAGCAGAACACTTGTAATTGGCGACATACACGGTGCTTTCAAGGCACTGCAGCAAATACTGGAAAGGGCAGCCGTAACCCGAAATGACCTCCTTATTTTTTTAGGGGATTATGTTGACGGATGGGGACAGTCTCCAGAGGTTATTGATTTTTTGATACAACTTAAACAGGAGTACCAATGCATATTTATGCGTGGTAATCATGATGACCTGCTTACAGACTGGCTTAAAACAGGCAGCCATACTGAACAGTGGTTTATGCATGGTGGCAGGGTCACAACTCAATCTTACCTCAAGGTTACTGACAGTCAAAAGGAACAACATATCGACTTTATGGAAAGCCTGCAAAACTATCATTTGGATGACAATAACCGATTGTTTGTCCATGCCGGCTTTACAAACCTTAACGGTGTACAAAACGAATACTTCAGTAAGATGTTCTACTGGGAAAGAACCCTTTGGGAAACGGCTTTAGCGCTGGATGAAACCATGCCCAAAGACGATCCTTATTACCCAAAACGTTTTACACTGTACAGGGAAATATTTATAGGGCACACTCCCGTTACTCGAATAGGTGAAACCATACCCATAAACAAAGCTAATGTTTGGAACGTGGATACAGGAGCAGCTTTTAAAGGTCCTTTAACCATTATGGACGCTAACACTAAAGAATACTGGCAAAGTGACCCCGTGCATTTACTGTATCCTGATGAAAACGGACGCAACTAGTCACAATGACTTATAAATAACAAAAGACGGCATATGGCCGTCTTTTTTGCATCAGGAGCTTTTTTCAGATTTATTTTTCTTCTCCTTCTTTTTGTCTGATTTATTTTTATCAGACTTCTTCTCGAGGTCTTTTTTGTCTTTAACCCTTTTAATGTGTCCGTCCATATCATCCATGAAATAGTTATTGAGACATATTTTCTTAGCATCAGTATAATACTGTATAGCCGTAGCATACATCTCATATTTTTCATAGAGTAAACCTTTAAGGTAAATTAATGAGGCCTCATCTATACCCGGTACTTTCATCCCGATATCAATTATAGCTTCTGCCTCTTTAAATCGTTTAAGGTTTATTAAAAGACCTGCAAACTGACTGTAAACAGGAGTATAGTCTCTATCAAGATATAATGTCATCCTGTAATAATATTCGGCCTGTTTAAAATCTTTAAGCTGCTCTTCATAAATACGCCCCATAAGGCAATGCGCACCCGCGTGCTCATCATCTCCGGCTATTACATATTGCAGCTTTTCTATACATTCTTCCACATTATAAGGGTAATTGTCCAATGCCTGGATATACATCACCTCATAGGTACTAATTCCCATTGTTATTTTTTTATGGCTGCTATTGCAACCGTTATTTAATTATCCTTTGTCCATTCGGACTATTTTTGGCGTAAACATCCCAACCACATCTATAAGGCTGGTTTGATGTGCCATTACTTTATTGATGTCTTTATAAGCCATAGGCGCTTCGTCCATACCGGCTCCTATAAGTGTAACACCATGATTTTTAAGCACTTTTTTAAGATCACTTCTGGTAAGTGACCTTTTTGCTTCTGCTCGCGATAAAACCCTACCTGCACCATGTGATGCCGAACTTAACGACTGCTCATTACCTTTACCCCTCACGATATAACCCGGTGCTGTCATGGAACCCGGTATAATACCCAACACATTTTTTTGTGCAGGGGTTGCTCCCTTTCTGTGCACAATAAGCTCCTGCCCGTTAATAACTTCCTTCCAGGCAAAATTGTGATGGTTTTCAACCATGGCAAGCGGCCTTGCCCCAAGCTCCTTTGCTATCCTTTTATGGATATCATGATGACATGCCGAAGCATAATCTCCAGCGAGGTTCATGGCGAGCCAGTACTCCTGCCCATCGTGAGTATTTAAATCCAGCCATGCCAGGTGCTGCGCCTCTTTAGGAAGCGGGGTTTGCTTAGTTGCCAGGTAAGTATAGTTCTTGGCAATATTAGCACCAAGTCCTCTTGACCCACTGTGCGAAAGCACCCCTACATACTGACCGGGCGGAACTTTAAGCACATCATCATCAGTGGTAACTTCAATGATACCAAACTCTACAAAGTGGTTCCCTCCACCCGATGAGCCTAATTGTTTATAAGCCTTATCCTTAAGCTTTTTCACAAAAGGTATATGCCTGAATTCAGTACGCTCAAAAATCTCGTGGTCATTAGGTTTATAATGCACCTCATTCATCCCGAAGCGTGTTTGCTTTTCAAGGATATTGACATACTTATCCTTATGCCCTTCAATAAACGAAGGGTTAATATCATATATGCTAAGGCACATACGGCAGCCTATATCTACCCCAACACCATAAGGTATTACGGCATTTTCGGTTGCAAGTACCCCGCCTATCGGCAGTCCGTAACCATGGTGACCATCGGGCATAAGTGCTCCCGCTTTTGCCACAGGGAGTTTAAGGGCTGTATACAACTGGTCCTTAGCGCTCTTTTGTATTTCCTCTTCACCGAAAATGGTAAACGGTGCACGTGTCGCATTAAGGTGCCTAAACTCAGTTTTCTTTACATTGGTAAGTGCTTCGGCTATTTTACCGAAAACACCATCCTGTTTATAATTTTCGGGCGCAAGGAGCACCTCCTTAAGCATCTTAAGTACTTTTTCTTTAGGTTCCCGTTTGTAATGTTTAAGCATCGCCTCCATAGCAATACTTATCGATTTGTTTTGCGGATATCCTATAGCTATGAGGTCTTTGCCTCTTAATTTTAATTTTCCCATAATTTTAAATTTTACACTTTGCCAGTATTAATGCATCTGGCTGCATTTTGCTACAAGCCATAGGATTTTTATAATAGCTATTATTATATAACCTATTTGCCTGTCTCCTGCTTGGTTATTAAAACCTGCATTTTGGTAAGGCTCATAACGCTGACCCTGCCTTTGTGGTAACTGAACCACTCGTTCCTGAGCACGCGGTAACGGTACAGGTTCTGGCATATAACAATCATATTGAAGTGAAAGACCTTCCTGTTTGGCCCATTTTACAATAACATCATGAGCCTCCTGACTTATCATATCATTGTATTTTGCCTTAGCCTGAATTACCTCTTTCTCGTCAGGAAGCACCTCTATAGTAGCAAGTGTTTCATAAATAGTATCACCTGCTGTAAACTTCCTTACTGAGAAAATCGCACTCTCACCTACAGAGCACTCATACACATAATCAGCAACACAGTGTTCCATTTCCTCACCTTCATCATACAACGCTTCGGAGCTTGTAAGCTGAGTAATTACAAAACGGGTTTCATCTTCTTCTATACAAAAGTTACCTATAGCTGCAGGTTTCCACTGGTTGTTGCTTTCGGCAGCTTTCTTTTTAAGCATGTCCCTATGCCAACCCAAAGCCTGTACATACAAAACATCCCAGGTTCTGCCTTTCATGGTAAAGGCATCATTTTCAGCCTTCATATAAAACAGGTAATCAATGGTTATCTGGAACAAGTCCAACCTCATATCGCCTTCGGCAACAGCAAAAAATTTCACCAATTCTGTACGGAACACCTCATTATCAAAGCTTTCAGACAAGGTAGACCATGCAATAAGTTCGGCACGTTCGTTTGTCGCATCAAAACCCAAAGCCTGAGCCATCCTTATAGCCCGAGGTATGGTTAATGCCCTTTTAATATTCCTGAACTCGTGGGCCATCCTTTTGGTAAACTCTACCGGAAAACCACTAAGTTTTTGCACACTATCACCCCTGCCTAACTGTATATACCACAACATGTGTACTTTGTTTTCACCGCCAAAGGCGTTTTCCATAAACTGAGGTACATCATAATTGGTAAAACAGTGTTTTATGAAAGACCTTAACTGATCTTCGGCCACAAAGCTTTCTTTTTCCCATGAATCAACACTTCTAACCATCATTTTACCAAAGGCGCTCATATTAGCCAGGACCTCAATAAAATCAGGGCTTTTTAACAAGGTGTAGCAACCTTCACTGTATAAATGAAGTAATACACTCCTAAAGGTTTCTCTTTTCCAGGTATGATTAACAACACTCATTGTTGAGAAATGATAGCAAATAACACTTTCTATAGTGTTTTCTTTCTCTAAAATTTGCTGTGGCTGTTTGAAGGCTCTGTTCACAAGGGCTACAAAACCTGTTCCCCTTAATTCGGCTGCTGCCATAGCCATTGTAGTTTGTGTTTCCATAGTTTACTGCTTTGCGGCAGCACTGCTCTAGGTGATGCCTGTTTTTCTGATTCTTATCATTTATCGATTTTTAATTTTATGCTTAAATAAAAAGCCCGGTCCTTAACAAGAACCGGGCTTATACCTACAATAAAGGCACTATTCCTCCTTTCAGGAATTATCCGGTTCATAAAATACAGTATCCTCCCATAGGTTTTGGGCACTGTAAAGTGATATGTTTACATTACTTTTTTTCATTGCATAAAAAAACCCGGAGCTTTTCAGTTCCGGGTTGCTATATTTAGAAATGTTTGTGTCTATCTAAAAATATTGTGCGCAATAAAACCCGGCACTGCATGAAGGATATTCCCTCCAAGCTCAAGCTGATATGTAGATTTTATTAAACGCATTTTTACTTCTGTTTTAACTGTTAATTTTATTTTGCGGTGCAAATGTAGAGTATTTTCTTAATAAACAAAACAGTTACCGTTATTTAAATTTAGAATAAATAACTTACTTACAACAACATACATTAAAACCACTCCTAAACATCCCCGCTATTCATTTTTTTTGTAAAAAACGATTGTTATAATTTGGTTAAAAGCACACCCAAAAAATCCGTCTCATTAACATTCTTTGTAAATTAGTAGTAAACTCTTGTTATTCACCAATGAACATAACCGAAATATATAACCATGTACGTAAGCGCACCGAGGAAATATGCAGTGTGCTGAACACTGAAGACTATGTCCCGCAACCCGTAAATTTTGTGAGTCCGCCCAAATGGCATCTGGCGCACAGCAGTTGGTTTTTTGAAGAATTCCTGCTTAAAAAATACTTGCCGGACTATAAAATTTATGACGATGACTTTTGTTTTCTATTTAACAGTTATTACAATACGGTAGGGAATCGCACTTTTAGAGCCGAAAGAGGCCATATAACACGTCCTACGGTTGCACAGGTATATGATTACCGAAATTATGTAGATATGCACATGCAGCTGCTCCTACAGCTTAAGGATCCGCAAATACACGAACTGGTGGAACTGGGTATAAATCATGAACAACAACATCAGGAACTATTACTAACCGATATTAAATACATTTTGGGATGCAATCCTATTTTTCCTGTATATGACGAAAACATTGATTGGGAAAACCAACAAAACTCTAATTCCGGATTTTTTGTCTTTCCTGAGGGTGTATATGAGGTGGGACATAACGGAGACGGATTCAGTTTTGATAATGAGCATGGCAGGCATAAGGTATACCTTGAAGAGTTTGAAATATCACAAAACCTGATAACCAATGCCGAATACCTTGAATTTATTGAAGCAGGTGGTTACAGTAATTTTAATTACTGGCTGGATGAGGGCTGGGCATGGGTAAACGAAAATGAGGTTAAGGCTCCGCTTTACTGGCACAAAATAGATAACGAATGGCACATGTTCACAATGGCCGGAATCCAAAAAATAAACACCGAAGCCTTAGTAACCCATATCAGTTTTTACGAGGCTGCCGCTTTTGCAGAATGGAAAGGCATGAGACTCCCAACAGAATTTGAATGGGAAGCAGCCTCGTTTAAGTTGGACTGGGGAAAGCGCTGGGAATGGACAAACAGTGCCTACCTTCCCTATCCTAATTTTAAAAAAGCAAAAGGCGCCATAGGCGAATACAACGGCAAATTCATGATTAACCAAATGGTTTTGCGTGGAGCATCGTGTGCTACTGCAAAACACCACAGCCGATCTACCTACAGGAATTTCTTTCATCCTAACGAACGCTGGCAGTTTACCGGAATACGTTTGGCAAAAAAATAATAAAATGAACACAACTGCACCTACCCCCTTTGCAGAAGACATACTGCACGGACTAAAATCGGATGAAAAACACATCCCGTCCAAATATTTTTATGATGATAATGGCAGCCGTATTTTTATGCAAATCATGAAAATGCCCGAATATTACCCCACAGACTGTGAGTTTGAGATACTCACAGGCCAGTCTGGCAATATACTGGACAGCCTTAATTTTAACGGGCCGTTTAACATAGTAGAATTTGGATCGGGCGACGGAATGAAAACCCGCCAGATGCTAAAGGCTTTTTTAGACCGTAAAGCTGATTTCACCTATATCCCTATTGATATATCACAGGAGGCCCTTAATGCTCTTGAAAAGAATATCAAAACGGCACTACCTGATGTAAAGATGAAACCCAAAACAGGGGATTATTTTGACGTGCTTAAAAGTATGGCCGACACCAAAATACCAAACCTTTTCCTGTTTATGGGCGGTAACATAGGCAATTATCATTTGGATGAGGCAAAAGACCTGCTTAATAAGTTTAACGACGGAATGAAAAAAGGCGATATGCTGCTTTTAGGAATGGACCTCCGTAAAAATCCGCAAGTAATACAAAAGGCTTATGATGATCCTCACGGTATAACCAAGGCCTTTAACATGAACCTCCTTAAAAGGATAAACAGTGAACTGGACGCAGATGCCAACCTGGATCAGTTTGATTTTTACAGCTTTTACAATCCCGAAAACGGCGAGGTACATACTTACCTTATCAGCCTGAAAAAACAACAGATTCACAGTAATGTACTGGATACTGATTTCAGCTTTGAGAAAGACGAACTGATATGGACTGAACTCTCCAAAAAATTCAGTTTAGAAGAAATAAACAGGTTAGCCAAATCAACCGGATTTCAGGTAGTAAGAAACTTTATGGACTGCAGGCATTATTTTACCGACTCCCTTTGGATAAAACAATAAAAAAAGGCTGCCAATAGGCAGCCTTCTTAACACATAACACTTAAACAGTTTATTAACTATAAATCAAATCGGATTCCTTGTGCCAATGGCAGTTCAGATCCGTAATTTATGGTGTTGGTCTGTCTTCTCATATAAGCTTTCCATGCGTCAGATCCACTTTCGCGGCCACCTCCGGTTTCTTTTTCACCACCAAAAGCACCACCAATCTCTGCTCCCGATGTACCAATATTTACATTGGCAATACCACAGTCAGATCCTGCATGTGAAAGGAATAACTCCATCTCTCTCATATTACTTGTAAAGATAGAAGACGATAATCCCTGAGGAACATCGTTTTGCATAGCAATAGCCTCCTCTAAATCATTGTATTTCATTACATACAATATTGGAGCAAAGGTTTCGTGCTGTACAATTTCAAAGCTGTTTTTAGCTTCAATGATACAAGGCTTAACATAGCATCCGCTTTCATAACCTTCACCTTGCATAACGCCGCCTTCTACAATAACATTACCACCTTCCTGTTTTGCTTTTTCAATAGCATCAAGATAGTTTTGTACCGAATCTTTATCGATAAGTGGCCCAACGTGGTTATTGCTGTCTAACGGGTTTCCTATTTTTAACTGACCGTAAGCACTTTTAAGTACCTCTATAGTCTTGTCATAAACACTTTCGTGAACTATTAATCTTCTTGTAGTAGTACAACGCTGACCTGCAGTACCCACAGCACCAAATACAGCACCTACAAGTACCATGTTTATATCGGCATGTTCAGATACTATAATAGCATTGTTACCACCTAACTCAAGGATAGTGTTACCAAAACGCTCGGCAACAGTTTTAGATACGTGGCGTCCTACACGTGTAGAACCTGTAAACGATACCAGTGGTAAGCGCTTATCGGTATTCATACGGTCACCGTTATCCCTACCGTTTATAAGGCAGCTAACACCTTCCGGTATGTTGTTTCTTTCTAAAACTGTTTTTATGATGTTTTGGCAAGCTATACCACATAACGGAGTTTTTTCACTTGGTTTCCAAATGCAAACATCTCCACAAACCCAAGCAAGCATTGAGTTCCAGCTCCAAACCGCTACCGGGAAGTTAAATGCAGATATAATACCTACAATTCCTACCGGATGGTACTGCTCGTACATGCGGTGCATTGGTCTTTCACTATGCATTGTAAGTCCGTAAAGCTGGCGTGATAAACCTACTGCAAAGTCACAAATATCTATCATCTCCTGTACTTCACCTAAACCTTCCTGAAGGCTCTTACCCATTTCATAAGAAACAAGTTGTCCCAGTGGTTCTTTGTACTTGCGTAGTTCTTCACCCATTTGGCGTACAATCTCACCTCTTTTTGGTGCCGGTACAAGCCTCCATGATTTAAAAGCTTCCTGAGCTTTAGCCACAGCTGCTTCATAATCCTCTTGAGTAGATGCTTTTACCTTAGCAATAAGGGTACCATCTACCGGAGAGTATGATTCTATAATTTCTCCGTTAGCAAAGCTGTTGCTTCCTGTAGAAGTACCTTCGTTTATTTCCTGTATGCCCAGCTTAGAAAGGGCTTCCTGAATACCAAACTGATCAGTAAGTGTTGCCATTTTTTAACTTTTATGCTTTTAATTGTTATATTTTACAAATATATGTCTTTTTTAATTTTAATCATTAAAAGAGCCGTTTTGTTTATAAAATAATAATACTCTGCCCTCAAAATAAGATTAAAACAAATTTTTCTTCCTGAAAGCAAGTACTCTCATAAAAAATTAATTCGGCAAACGAAATATAACTATAACAAATCGGTAACCTGTTATACTATTTATTAGCGACAAATCTTGGGTCGGCTTCCATTACCGTTCCGCACTTATCACAAGTACGCATTTCCTTACTGTTATAAAAATGCTCAAAATGCGGTAAAAAATCTTTTTCTATATCATGCAGTTCAAAATACACCTCATGCAGTTTGTGGTTGCAATTTTCACAAAACCATAAAAGTCCGTCGGTAAAACCTCTTCCTGCACGTACCCTTTCAATCACAAGCCCTATAGAGCCTTCAGTTCTAACAGGTGAATGTGGCATTTTTGCCGGATGCAGGTACATATCCCCCGCATTAAGTTCCATTTCTTTGCGCTGCCCGTCTTCCTGAACTATAACTTTAATACTTCCTTCAAGCTGATAGAACAATTCTTCGGTCTCATTATAGTGATAATCCTTTCGGGCATTAGGTCCCGCCACTACCATTACGATGTAGTCGTCAGACAAAGGATAAATGTTTTTATTGCCTACAGGTGGTTTTAAAAGATGACGGTTTTCATCAATCCACTTATTAAGGTTAAAGGGTTTCATGGCTGCCATGATAAGCTATTTAAAATTCTACACTAAGGTACGGAAAATAGAGGCTGGAGACACTTATTTTTTTATCTCCTTGATAAGATAAACATATACCGGAAAATGATCACTGTAACCTACCTCGCCATCCCATGTTCTAAGCGGATAACCTTTGTATTTACCCGAAGTACGGGTAATATATGTTTTATTGTAAACCCCCGCTTTCCAGAATTGCAGCGTATTGAAATCGTCATGAATTATAGGTTCAGAAAGTACTATCTGGTCAAAAATATCCCAGTTGTCCCTATAAGCTACAGATCCTATTCCGTTACGCACCAGTTCTCCCATTGGGTTATACAGTTCCAAAGGTTTAACCTGTTCCTTCCTGTCCTTAGCGGCAAGCTCCTTACGTACGCTATTATTATAAGGTCCATCGTTAAAGTCACCCATAGTAATAATTTTAGCCTTAGGGTTTATATTGAATAGTGAATCTACTATTTTACGGTTAAGTTTTCCGGCAGCATCCCTATAGGGACGTGTTTTCTTTTCGCCCCCGCCCCTTGATGGCCAGTGGCTCACTATAAAACTGAAATCCTCACCCTCTAAAAGCCCTGTGACCAGTAGCTGACTTCGGGTAAAGTACTTTCTGTATTTTGTATCGGTTAAAGTATCGGGTGCATTTTCAACTATTCTGCCTTTCTCGTCAACAGTAAATACCAGTGGTATACTTTTATAACTTTCTGGTCTAAACTTTTTCTTGTCATATAACAAGGCTACATCAATCCCCCTTCTGTCAGGCGAATCAAAATGAATAATACCATAATTCATTTTTACCAGTTTCGGGTTTTGCACCAAATCTTCAAGTACCTGTCTGTTTTCCACTTCTGCAAGGCCAATTATACTTGGCGGATCGGGGTTAGCATCAGATCCTATATCTGCAAGAACCTCTGCAATATTATCCAACTTATGTTGGTATTTCCCAGAGTTCCAAAAATATTCACCGGCAGGCAAAAACTCCTCATCATTTGTTTTGGGATTATTTATGGTATCAAAAAGGTTTTCGGTATTGTAAAAGGCTATGGTATGTACCATAAAAGTCCTGTCCTGTGCCGAAAGGCAGGAAAACAGTAATAATACCAGTATGCTTATCGTAATTTTTTTCCTCACATGTAAATTTTAAAACAAGCTTCCACCCAAAGTTAAAATTTTATTCTAAAAAATATATATTTACCGTTTTAAGAAAATATTTATCAATCACCTTACCTTCATGAAAAAGCTAATATTTAGTTTTTTACTGCTTATATACACCTCCGCTTGTATTGCACAGCAAAGTGCAATGATACAATGTAAAGTAATAGATATGCAAAGCGGCTATCCTATGGAAAGCGCTATTGCCACACTACAAAGCACTAACCAGACAGCTATTGCCAATTCTGAAGGTATACTGGCAATAGAAGTTCCAACCGGAAAACAAACACTAACAGTAAGTAGTAACGGATATGTCTCCCAAACTTTTAATCTTACCGTTATCCCCGAAAGGAACCTAGACCTGGGAATTGTCCTTTTAGAACTTGACCTCACTGCCGATCAGCAACTCAACCTTATCACCCTTACTGAAAATGACCTTAACGAGAGTATTGTAACCGACAATACATCCGGACTGCTTCAGGCTTCAAAAGATGCTTTGCAACAGGCAGCGGCCTACAGCTGGTCTCAGGCACGATACAAAACCCGCGGACTGGACAGCCGGTATGCCACAACAATGATAAATGGTGTAACGATGAACAAAATAAGCGATGGCAGACCACAATGGAACAACTGGAGCGGACTTAACGATGCGACCCGCAATCAGGAATTCAATCTGGGCACTACTCCGTCTGACTATAGTTTTGGAGGACTACTGGGAACACAGGAAATAAACACACGCGCATCGCAGTTCAGAAAAGGAACAAGAATATCGCTTACGGCAACCAACACCTCCTACAACTGGAGAAGTATGGCTACCTATGCTTCGGGTATGAACAAAAAAGGTTTTGGTTATGTAATATCGGCCTCACATCGCTGGGCGGAAGATGCTAATTTTGAAGGTACCGACTACGGGGGCAACTCGCTTTTTGTAAGTATGGAGAAAAAGTTAAACGACAACCACAGTATCAACTTTACCGGTATCTATGCGCAAAGCAGTCGTGGCAAGAATTCTGCAAACACTCAGGAGGTGACTAATCTTATGGGCAAAAAATACAATTCCTACTGGGGTTATCAGGACGGTAAAAAAAGGAACAGCCGTGATATTGACATTGCCGAACCTATTTTTATTTTGAGCCATTATTATAAAATCAATCCCCATAATACCCTGCAATCTAACGTTGCTTATCAGTTTGGTAAAATAGGTAATAGCAGGATTGATTTTCAAAACGTACCAAACCCTGATCCTTCCTATTACCGAAACCTACCCAGTTACTACACTTCTCAGTATGAAAATAATCCGGCTCTAGTCCCTGATAGCGCTTACCAGCCAGGAGGACTGGGAGGTATTTACACTGGTAACAGTCCCGAAAACACAGCACTGGCACAACAGGCTTCAGGAAGTTTTACAGCAAATCCGCAAATAAACTGGAGCAATATGTATTTGGCTAATACCCGTGCAGTGACAAATACTAATAATATTGAAACAGGCAGGGAACCATCGGTAAGCAGGTATGTTTTGTATGAAGACCGCAATGATGACAATACACTCTCTATAAACTCAACATTACAGTCGCAACTGTCACCAGATATTGTTTTTAACGGAGGTATTTCGTTTAAGCATTTAAAATCCCATAACTATAAAAAACTACTGGACTTACTGGGTGGAAGTAATTATAACGATATCAGTCCGTTTTTTAGTGGGAATCAGGCTCAGTCAGACCTAAACAATCCCAACAGGACTGTAGGGGTTAATGACACCTATGGATATAATTACAATTTGTTTGCCAGTCAGTTAGATGCCTTTACACAGTTCAGGTTTACCTATCGTAAAACCGATTTGTACCTGTCACAAAGCTATTCCCGTTCTGATTATCAAAGAGAAGGATTATACCGAAACGGAATTTATGCCAACTCTTCACTTGGTAAAAGCAACAGGGTAAGCTTTGATAACTTCGGTTTTAAGGGCGGTTTGCTTTACAAAATAACCGGGCGTGTGCTCTTTGCACTAAACGGAATGTACATGACAAAAGCTCCTGCCCTACGCAATACCTTCCCTAATGCCCGCCTAAACAACAGTGTTGTTCAGCGTATAGAAAGTGAAAATATAGCCTCGATTGATGCGAGCTATATAATCCGTGTCCCGAAGTTTAAAGTACGCCTTAGTGCTTTTTATACGCTGATTGATAATGCTACCGAAACTTCTTTCTTTTTTGCCGAAGGAGTCTATCAGGGAGAAAATACCGAAACCAATGCTTTTATTGCCGAGACCGTTACAGGGATTAACAAAAAGCTTATGGGTACAGAGCTAAGTACAGAATACAACTTTAACACCATGTTCAAAGTGCTGTTTAGTATGGCATACGGGCAGTACACTTACAACAGCAACCCTAAGGTTTTTATTAATAATGATGCCTTTGCTTCCCTACAACAGGAAGTTAATACACCGGGTAGTATTACCGGACCGACAACAAGTTTTGGCTCTTCCAATCTTAAAAATTATAAACTACCGGGGATGCCACAGCAGGCGCTATCTCTTGGTTTTGAATACCGTGACCCAAAATACTGGTGGGCAGGTATAAATGCTAATTACCTTACGGGAAGTTATCTGGACATCTCGGCACTGCTTCGTACCGATAACTTTTTGAAGAATCCGCAGGATGTAAACAGCTTCCCTTTCCCCGAAGCTACACAAAGTCGAACCCACGAACTCCTGAAACAAGAGCAATTTGATGATATATTCCTGCTTAATGCCGTAGGTGGAAAATCATGGCGGATTAAAAAGAAAACCTACCTGGGCTTTTTTGCCAGCATCAATAATATTTTCAACAGTATATACAAAACCGGAGGTTACGAACAGGCCAGAAATGCCAATTACAGACAGCTTAATCAGGATGTTTCCAGCGGAACACCTTCCTTCGGACCCAAGTACTTTTACAGTTACGGACGCACTTTTTACCTCAACATTTATTACAATTTCTAAGCATGAAAAAATATATCGCACTATTGCTCTGCATTACAATAACAGCCTGTATAAACGATGATGATTACAGTGTACCCAACCTGGAATGTACCGAAACCACTTTGGTCAAAACAATCGAAGTACAGGATATTAATGCAACAGAAAACATACAGGAATACAACAATGATGATGTGATTGAAGCCTATGTGACATCGAGTGATGCCGCAGGAAATTTCTATAAAACTCTTTCACTGCAAACCGAAAACGGTGATTTCGGGTTTAGTGTTTTGGTTAATGCTACTTCTACATTTATTAACTATGAACCGGGGCGAAAAGTACTCATCAAACTTAAAGGTACTTATTACCGAATTTACAATAGTTCACTGCAAATAGGCGACCTCTCGGTTTATAATGGTTTTGCTACCCTTACCGGATTTTCGACTACTGAATATACCAATATACTTAACCGCTCCTGCACTGTAATAAACGAAGAAAATATGGTTCAGTACACTTCGTTAACCCAACTGCAAAATGACAGCTACCTTCATCGTCTTGTAGAAATAGACAATGTACAGTTTACCGATGAAGCTGTAGGGCTTCCCTTTTATGACGCAAACAACGATATTGGCGGAGGCACCAACTACCTGCTAACCGATGAAAACGGAAATACCCTTACTTTTAGAACCAGTAGTTTTGCTTCCTTTGCAGGAAATAGTATCCCTCAGGAAAGCGGAAAAATAAGAGGTATCTTAACCAAATATGGCGATACTTACCAGTTTATGATCCGTACACCGGAAGATATACAACTTACCGAAGAACGGTTTTAATTATTTATAATACTCTATTACCCGTTCACTAACTGTAGAAGGCTCTCCTTCCTTTTTACCTTCAAGGTAAGACCTGCATCGTATCCAATTGCCATGACTGTCGTAATCATAGTCATAGTAATGATTAGCGGGTAATGTACCATATAGCATCAGTTCCGGTTCTTCATTTGGGGCTCCGGGAACAGGTGGTTTTATAAAATTCCTTTCTGTTATATCACCATTTTCATTAAAATGTGTAACAACACGAGGGGTTAAAAAACTACTGTAAATAGTATTATACTGACTATCTGCTACCATTACATACCCCTTTTTGGGATGGTAGGTATAATCTTCCTGAAAAACGACCTTTTTACAACTAAAAAATACAATTTGGGTTATCCTGTTTTTACTGTCATATTTATAGTTAATCTGTAAATCCTTACACCAGCTGGCCTCTGTACCAAAGTCATTATAGTTGATCCCGTCAGAAGCTTCACCCTTTTCGATTTTTATTGTAATTACATTATCGTTGTCATCGTAAAAAAAATAGCGCGTAAAAAAAAGTGATTTTGAATCTAATTCAGGATTAGGAATAATACTATCATTGTTTAGACTAGTATAATACCCCCTATCCTCATGCTTGATCAGTTTTCCTTCTTCATCATATTTCTCTGTATACACTGTTCTACTTTTACTCCCATACAATTCACTTATTTTCAAATGATTAACCTCAAGTAACTCAGTTTGATTATATACAACAGGAGACTGGATATTATTTCGTCTGTATTTCAATTTTTCTTTGAAATCCTTCTCGTCATACTCATACAGCTCAACTTTACCTGAGTCTATAGGCATATCCCTATAATCTTTAGAGAACATAATCATTTTGGTGACTAAACCAAAATCATTGAATTCGGTATAAAACATTGATCTCACGTCATTCTTTAGTTTAACCCGTTGCTTATCCCTCTTAGATAAACTTTCTTTAATGTCAGTATAAAACCATCTTACTGATTTTACAGATCCATTTAAGTTATATTCGTAATAGCGATGTTTTTTATGTAATAAAAGACAGCTTTCACTGTTTTGCTGTGCATTACAAACCGTTGCAAATAATGGTAATAAAAATAAATACGTTAAAATTGTTTTCCTCATAGAGTATAAAAGTAGTATTTCCTGTACAAGTGGCTGTTCTAAGATTAATCATTTACACCTAAAAATTTAAACGGTTTACTGTCCTTAAAGTGTTTTACAGCATTACCGGCATAGGTCTCCCCTCCGGCAACGGTAAGTTTTTTTACTTTACCCTTTTCAGAGAAATCGATATCCTTAAAATCAACCCAGAAAACGTTTGGGGTGAGTACCGACTCGTAGTAGTACACTAAATTCTTATGATCTGAAACCGTTCTCCAGCGTGTAGAGGAGATATTCGGCTGATTTGGGGTAGATATACCATAGGGCACAGAACAGTTCCTTATAACGCTAAAAATACTTGCCACAGCTACACGGGTATTATCTGTTTTAGGAACGGCATCGGCATAAAAAGAAGCCCTTACAAAACGGTCGGCAGCCCTGTTGGTTCCCGGCAGCATAACAGTACCTCCTATCTCACTCCAGTATTCGTTTAAAGCCAGTTGTTTATCAAATACAGGCGAATTGGTCATTACCGTATAGGAAGCATCATGATGAACAACCAGTTTTCCGTTTATGTACTCAAAAATAGCACTGTCACCCTTAGCATCTGATATTGAAACATGCAGGGTAGCCTTACGCTCCTGTCCCGGCACATTATCTGTTACCACAACAAACTCTTCTTTAGACAGACCTTCTACCGCTTCACTTACTGTAGCATAATTATCCAGCACATACTGTACCCATACCGATATGGCAAGCCCCGGCTTTGTATGATCCCATTCAGGATATTCCGACTCCACCAGCCAAAGCAGGTTTGCCACCAGTCCCTTCTCGTTCATACCATTGGTACTGCAAATTTCGTAGGCACTGGCAATAACACTACCGTATTTTGACTTCCAACTTACGGTGTTTTTACCTGTTTCACCTGTTATTTGCATTCCTTTTGGAAAAATCCACAGGTTTGTCATCAGGTCTTCACTCCAGTCCATAGGCCTTGCTGTGATATACAAATCATTTTTCCCTTTATACACTACTCGGTTGCAGGCAAATAAGTTAGAAATACTACCTGTAAAAAACAGCAATAGCACATAGCCCAATAAAGATGTTTTCTTAGTCATAATTAGTTGGTTTAATCAGTTACCTTAAATTTAGTCAAAAAAGATAACCTATTACAAACCAACATACTTATATAAAAAACGAACAGCCTGTACCAAAAGGCACAGGCTGTTTTGTTTTATAATTATGACGAAATACTATTTCTTCACGATAATAAACTCAGATCGTCTGTTTTGAGCATGTTGCTCTTCACTGCAGTTTTCTTTGCAGTCAACCTTAGGCTCACTCTCACCATATCCCTGTCCTGATATACGCTCTTTAGCAATACCTTTTGAAATGACATACTGAACTGTAGCCTTTGCCCGTTTGTTAGATAAGTTCATGTTGTATTGTGCACTACCACGGTTATCCGTGTGGGCCTTAACCATGATTACCATTTCAGGGTTGTTGTTCA